>JANOKY010000394.1:0-8182 GCA_031419635.1 Burkholderiales bacterium
TTGCCGCTGTGCACCACCGCCATGCGCAGGCGGGCGCTCGGGTCGCGGCCGATCGGCGCGTCGATGGCAAAGGGCGCGGCCGAGACCTCGCCGTGCACCAGCGCGAGGTACTCGCGCCGGACCTCGCGCGCGGCGATGGCGCGCACCAGTGCGGTCATCGCCGGCAGCGTCTTTGCCACCACCATCAGCCCCGAGGTGTCCTTGTCCAGGCGGTGCACGATGCCCGCGCGCGGCAACTGGAACGCACCGCGGTGGTAGGCCAGCAGGCCATTGAGCAGGGTGCCGCGCCAATTGCCCGGCGCCGGGTGGACCACCAGGCCGGCGGGCTTGGCCAACACCAGCAGGTGCTCGTCTTCGAAGCGGATCGCCAGCGCCATCGGCTCGGGCGTGAAGGCGCGGCTCTCGTCGGTGGGCTGTAGCTCGAGGCTGACGGCCTGGCCGACGCGCAGGCGGCGTGACGCCGTGGCAGCGACGACGCCATCGACCTGCACGCAGCCGCGCTCGATCAGGCCCTGCAGGTGGCTGCGCGAGAACTCACCGGCATGGGCCACCAGCAGCTTGTCCAGGCGCTGGCCGTGGCCGTCGACCGCAACCTCGAAACGGCGCACCTCGGCGCCAGCGTCGGGCTCGTCGTCGAGTCCGGCGGCAGAGGGGCCAACCCTATAATCGCGCTCGTTTTCTGCTCTCACGACAGGGGCCCGGTCAGGGCCGATGCACACAATGATCCGTATTCTCGATGGGCTGAACCTGGCGCTGCGCGCGGCCATGGTCATCGGTGTGGCGCTGGCCATCGCGGCCTGCAGCTCGACGCCCAAGGAAGACCCGAACTCGACCGCCGCCGTCGAAAAATTGTATGCCGATGCCAAGGAGGACATGTCCAGCGGCAGCTACGACAAGGCGATCAAGACGCTCGAGCGCGTTGAGGGCCGCGCCGCCGGCACCCTGCTGGCGCAGCAGGCTACGCTCGACCTGGCCTACGCGCAGTACCGCACGTCCGAGCGCGCCGCGGCGCTGGTCACGCTGGACCGCTTCATCAAGCTGCACCCGTCGAGCCCGGCGCTGGACTACGCGCTGTACCTGCGCGGGTTGGTCAACTTCAACGACAACCTGGGCATCCTCGGCTCCCTGGCGCAGCAGAACCTGTCCGAGCGCGACCAGCAGGCCTCGCGCGACGCCTACCAGTCGTTCAAGCAGTTGGTGACGCAGTTTCCGCAATCGCGCTATGCCGACGACGGCCGCGCGCGGATGGACTACATCGTCAACGCCCTGGCCGACTACGAGTTGCATGTGGCGCGCTACTACTTCCGCCGCGGCGCCTACCTGGCCGCCGCCAACCGTGCCCAGCAGGCGGTGCAGGAGTACCCACAGACGCCGGCCAACGAAGAGGCGCTGTACATCATGATGTCGAGCTACGAGCGCCTGGGCCTGGACCAGTTGCGCACCGACACCGAGCGCGTTCTGAAGCAGAACTTCCCGACCAGCCGGTTCAGCGCCAACGGCGTGCGCGAGACCAAGCGCGCGTGGTGGCAGCTCTGGTGAGGCCGGCGGCGCGGCGATCAGTGATCGCGCGCCAACTGCGCCAGCCATTCGAGCGCGGCTGACTCGTCGGCCAATACCGACATCGGCGGCAATGCTGCACGCAGCCGCGCGCCGTAGGGCATGCGGGCCATGCGCGGGTCGCAGACCACCAGCAGGCCGCGGTCGGTTTCGCTGCGGATCAGGCGGCCGGCGCCCTGCTTCAATGACACCGCGGCGTCGGCAACGAAGCATTCGTTGAACGGATTGCGGCCCTGCGATTCGAGGCGCTTGACGCGGGCTTCGATCAGCGGGTCGTTGGGCGGCGGGAACGGGAGCTTGTCGATCAGCACACATTGCAGCGCGTCGCCGGGCACGTCGATGCCTTCCCAGAAAGTCTGCGAGCCGATCAGCACCGACGCCGGGTGCGACAGGAAGCGTTGCAGCAGGGCGCGCTTGGGTTGCGTGCCCTGCACGAGCACCTCGATGTGGCCGGCCCCCGCCGCTTCGATCTCGCTGCGCAAAGTCTCGGCCACCAGCGGCAGCGCGCGCAGCGTGGTCGTCAGCACAAACGTGCGGCCACCGAGCGCCGCGGCGCAATGCGCGGCCAGTGTGGCCACGGCCACCGCGTGGCCGGCCTCGTTGGGTTTCGGGAAGCGGGTCGGCACGAACAGCCGGGCATGCGCGGCGTAGTCGAATGGGCTGCCCAGGCGCAGCTTGGTGGCGTCTTCCAGGCCGGTGGTGGCAGTGAACCAAGTCAGGTCGTCGTCATCGCCGAGCGTGGCCGAGGTGAAGACCCAGGCCTTGGGCGAGCGCGCGCGCTGCTCGGTCAGCATGTCGCGGATGTCGAGCGGCGATTCCACCAGCCGCGCCTGCTGCGGGCTGACGTCGATCCAGCGCACATGGCTCTCGGCGGCATCTTGCTGAAACGCCTTTGCCAGGCCAGCGATTGCCGTGGCGCGTTCGTGCAGCTTGGCGAAATCGGGGCCAAGGTCGATCACTTCGTGTACCCCCTCGGCCGCCGCGCTGCAGGCCGTGGCCAATGCGCTCAATGCCTCGACAAAGCCCGGCTGCTCGCTGCGTTCGTTCCAGCGCAGTTTGACCGTGCCGCGCGGCTCGCGCAGTGTGCCGGCTGCCGCCAGGCGCAGCTCGCGCGCGGCGTGATCGCAGCCCGCCGCCAGCGCCTGCCAGTCGACCAGACCGCGGGCCTGCTGCAAGCCCATTGCGAGCAGGTCGCGGGCGAAGTCGATCGCCTGCGCGCTGCCCAGCGTGGTGCCGAGGAACTGCACGCCGGCTTCGACCAGTTGATGCGCTTCGTCGAACACGGCGATGTCGACGCTGGGCAGCAACTCGGCCACGCCGCTGTCGCGCAGCGCCATGTCGGCAAAGAACAGGTGGTGGTTGACGACCACCACGTCGGCGGCCATCGCTTCGCGTCGCGCCTTGACGACATGGCAGGCGCTGAATTTCGGGCACTCGCTGCCCAGGCAGTTCTCGCGCGTCGAGGTCACCAGCGGAATCACCGGCGAGCGCTCGTCCAGGCCGTCGAGCTCGGCCAGATCGCCGCTGACCGTGGCCTGGGCCCAGGCCTCGATGCGCGACAGCGCGCGCAGCGCAAAGCGGTCGGGCAGCAGCACCGGTTGGCCCGGCCCGCCGCCCTGGCGCGCCTGGTCCAGGCGGTGCAGGCACAGGTAGCTGGCGCGGCCTTTCAACAGCGCCAGTTGCACCGGCACGCCCAGGGCCTGGGTCAGCCGTGGCAGGTCGCGCAGAAAGAGCTGGTCCTGCAGGCTCTTGGTGGCCGTGCTGACCAGCGCGCGCCGGCCCGACAGCAGCAGCGGCACCAGGTAGGCGAAAGTCTTGCCGACCCCGGTGCCGGCCTCGGCCACCAGGGCACTGCGTTGGCTGAGCGCTTGGGCCACGGCCTGGGCAAAGTGCTGCTGCACCTCGCGTTCAACATAGCCTTTGTCGGCGCGTGCCAGCGGCCCATCGGCGGCAAACGCGCTTGTGACCGCGGCGGCAAACGCGCCGTCGAGGGTCGCGGCCTCGCTCACCGCGCGACGGTCCCAGCGAACGCCGTGGATCCGGCTTCGCCGGTCCACTGGCGTTGCCCCCTCGAGGGGGAGCGGCGCAGCCGCTTCGGGGGTGGTCCCATCACGCGGGTTCGGGCGGATCGACGTGCGCGGCCAAATGCGCGATCTGGTCGCGCAGGCGCAGGCGGCGCTTCTTCAGCCGGCGCAGTGCCAGGTCGTCGAGCGGGGCCTCGGCGGCCAGGCGGTCGATCAGGCTGTCGAGATCGCCATGCTCAATGCGCAACTCGATCAGGCGGCGCTGGGGCGAATGCAGGTTGTCGTCCATCGTTACGCCAGCAGTGTAGGCGAGCGGCAAGACTTCACGCGCCAACGCAGGCCACGGCAAACCCATCCCGTATATTGCGCACATGGCCACTGCCGCTCCCGGATACCGACTCAGCGCCGCCACCGGCATGCACCGTGGCGACCGCGCTTACCAGCAAGACCAGGTCGAGGTCATTCCCCACCCGCGGGCCCCCGGCTGCGCGATGGCCGTGCTGGCCGACGGCATGGGCGGCAAGAGCGGCGGGCGCAAGGCGGCCGACCAGGTGGTGATGGTGGCCAAGCAAATCTACGAACGCCATTGGCCGGCGCGCGACGACGCTTCCGATCTGCTGCGCCAACTGGTGCAGGAGTCGCACCTGATGATCAAGCTGACCGCGATCGCCGCCGAAGAGGAGCCGCACAGCACGATCGCGGCGATCCTGGTCGGCCCGGAGCGGCGTTGCGACATCGTCCATGCCGGCGACTCGCGCGTCTACCACTTCCGCGGCCCCGACATGGTCAGCCGCACCATCGACCACTCGTTCGTGCAGCGCCTGATCGACGAAGGCCAGATCACCGATGACGAGGCCAACACCCATCCGCAATCGAATCTGCTGACCGGTTGCCTGGGCACGCACCAGGACCCGCCCCTCACCCAAGGCCACCTCGGCCAGCTCGAGATCGGCGACAGTGTGCTGGCCTGCAGCGATGGCCTGTGGCACTACTTCACGCCCAAGGAATTGGGCGCGATCGTGCACACCCTGCCGCCGCGCGAAGCCAGCGAGATGTTGGTGTCCAAAGCCCGCCAGCGCGCACGCGGCGGCGGTGACAACCTGTCGCTGGCGCTGATGCGCATGGAGCTGCTCGACCGCTGAGCCGAGCGCAACGAGCGCGCGGGCCTATCGAGGGGCCGACGCTGCAGGTGGCAACGGCAGCGGTAGCGGCAGCGGCTGGCCCGGCGGCCGCAATTTCGCCCGGTCGCGGTTGCGTTTTTCAACCGCGATGCGATGGACCTCGGCTTGCGATGCACGCTGCGCTGACGCTGCTGCGCGCTGCGCCGCATCAGCCTGGGCTTGTGATGCGGCAGCCTCGTGCGCCGCCACGGCTGCCGCGGTCGAGCGCACTGCCGCCGGTGCGCTGGCGGCCGGCGCGCGGGTGCGCACCGACACCTGAGGTGGTTCCGGCGCACGCTCAGCCTGACGCTGCTGGATTTGTGCCGAGCGCGCGGCGGCGCGCTGCTTGCGCAAGGCGTCGTCGAGCACTGCGCGCTCACGGTCCAGGCGCTGCAGCTGCTCACGGCGTTCGGCCTTGACCCGGTCGACGCAGGCGGTGACGGCGAACTGCTGCGTGCAAGCCGCCTGGTCGACGCGCGCCTGGCGCTCGACCGCGGCACGCTCGCGCGCGATGCGCTCGCGCTGCGCCGGGGCATCGTCGGCGGCGGCCCACAGCACGCCAGGCGCCGCCAGCACCAACCACAACAGCCACTCAGGTGAGCGAAGTATCGACATCGCGGCGCTCCAGGGCCAGGAACTCGGCCGATTGCATCTCGTTCAGGCGCGAGGCCGTGCGCGGGAACTCATGCGCCAAGGGGCCTTCGAGGTACAACTGTTCGGGCGGCACCTCGGCCGACATGATGAGCTTGACGCGGCGGTCGTACAACACATCCACCAGCCAGGTGAAGCGCCTCGCCTCGCTGGCCAGGCGCGGCGGCATCTGCGGCACCCCCGCCAGGATCAGGGTGTGAAAGCGGCTGGCGATCTCGAGGTAGTCGTTCTGCGAGCGCGGCCCGCCGCACAGCCACTTGAAGTCGAACCAGACCACGCCGCCAGCCTTGCGCCGCGCCGTGATCTCGCGCTGCTCGATGTGCAGCAGCGGGTCTTCGTCGCGCACTTCGGCGAGTTGCTCGAAGGCCTCGGTCAATGCGGCTTCGGCCGCCGGCCCGAGCGGGCAGTGGTAGCGCTGCACCCGCTCCATCGTGCGCCGCCTGTAGTCGGTGCCGCCATCGACACCGACGACTTCGAGCTTGTCTTTCAGCAACTCGATCGCCGGCAGGATACGGTCGCGGTGCAGGCCATTCGGGTACAGCGCGTCGGGGTGAAAGTTGGAAGTCGTGACGATGCTGACGCGGTTGGCGAACAGCGCCGCCAGCAGCCGGTGCAGGATCATCGCGTCGGTGACATCGCTGACGTGGAACTCGTCGAAGCAGATCAGGCGAAAGCGCCGCGCCATGCGCCGCCCCAATTCGTCGAGCGGGTCGGCGGTGCCTTTCAGATCTTGCAGCTCGCGGTGCACCTCGCGCATGAACTCGTGGAAGTGCAGCCGCGTCTTGCGTTTGAGCGGCACCGATTGGAAGAAGCAATCCATCAGGAAGCTTTTTCCCCGCCCGACGCCGCCATGCAGGTACACCCCGCGCGGGATCGGCGGATGGCGGATCAGTTGCGTCAGCGGGTTGCTGCGGCGGGCCTTGTAGTCGGCCCATTCGTTCTCGCAGCGTTCGAGCGCATCGACCGCGCGCAGTTGCGCCGGGTCGCTGGCGTAGCCGCGTTCGGCAAGCGTCTGTTCGTAGAGTTGGCGTACCCCCACAACGCGGCCCGCGCGCTCAGAAATTCAACGTGCGCTTGTCGACTGCGAGTGCCGCTTCCTTGATCGACTCGGCGAGCGACGGGTGGGCGTGGCAGATGCGGGCGATGTCTTCGCTGCTGGCGCGGAAGGCCATCGCCACGCAGGCCTCGGCGATCAGTTCGCTGGCGTACGGGCCGACGATGTGCACGCCGAGGATTTCGTCCGTCGTGGCGTCGGCCAGCATCTTCACCAGGCCTGTCGTGTCGCCCAGGGCGCGGGCGCGGCCGTTGGCCATGAAGGGGAAGCTGCCGGCCTTGTAGGCGCGGCCTGCGGCCTTGAGTTGCTGCTCGGTCTGCCCCACCCAGGCGATCTCGGGGCTGGTGTAGATGACCCAGGGCACGAGGTTGAAGTCGACATGGCCGTGCTGGCCGGCGATGCGCTCGGCCACGGCAACGCCCTCTTCCTCGGCCTTGTGCGCGAGCATCGGCCCGCGCACCACGTCGCCGACGGCCCAGACGCCCGGCAGGTTGGTCCTGCAGTCGCCATCGACGACGATCGCGCCGCGCTCGTCGAGTTTCAAGCCGACGGCTTCGGCGTTCAGGCCGACGGTGTTGGGCACGCGGCCGATCGACACGATCAGCTTCTCGACCGCCAGCGCTTGCGCTGCGCCCTTGGCATCGGTGTAGGCGACGCTGACGCCACCTTTGCCGCTCTTGATCTCGCCGACCTTCACACCCAGCTCGATCTTCAAGCCTTGCTTCGTGAAGGCCTTGTGCACTTCCTTGGCGACCTGCTCATCGACGGCGCCAAGGAAGGTCGGCAGCGCTTCGAGCACCGTCACCTGCGCACCCAGCCGGCGCCAGACCGAGCCCATCTCCAGGCCGATCACGCCCGAGCCGATCAGGCCCAGCGTCTTGGGCACGGCGCCGATGCGCAGGGCACCGTCGTTGGACAGGATCGTCTCTTCGTCGAACGGCGCACCGGGCAGCGCGCGCGCAGTCGAACCCGTCGCGACGATGACCTGCTGGCCGATCAACGACTCCTCGCCTGCTGCGACCTCGTAGCCCTGTCCTGAGCCTGTCGAAGCGGCGCCGTCCACAGCCTTCACAAACGAGCCGCGGCCGTGGAAGAACGACAAGGGCGGGCCGGCGCCGGGCGGCACCTGCACCAACATCGGCTGCATCCCGAGCACGGCCTTGCTGCAATCGAGCGAGCACTTCGAGCACGCAGGTCACTCCTTTGCTGACCACGGCATCGGCTTGAGCGACCTGCGCATCGACGTGCCGAAGATGTTGGCCCGCAAGGACAACGTCGTTAAACAGAACAACGACGGCATCCTCTACTTGTTCAAGAAGAACAAGGTGGCGTTTTTTCATGGCCGGGGTGCGTTCGCCAAGTCGTCCGCCGAGGGTTACGAGATCACCGTCGGTGCCGAATCGCTGGTCGGCAAGCACATCGTGGTTGCCTCGGGCTCGAGTGCACGCGCGTTGCCGGGTGCCCCGTTCGACGAAACGACGATTCTTTCGAACGACGGCGCGCTGCGCATCGGCGGCGTGCCGAAGACGCTGGGCCTGATCGGCTCGGGCGTGATCGGCCTCGAGATGGGCTCGGTCTGGCGCCGTCTGGGCGCGCAAGTCACCGTGCTCGAAGCGCTGCCGACGTTCCTGGGCGCGGTCGACGAGCAGATCGCCAAGGAAGCGCACAAGGCCTTCACGAAGCAGGGCTTGAAGATCGAGCTTGGCGTCAAGGTCGGTGAAGTCAAGACGGGCAAC
>JANOKY010000395.1:0-5166 GCA_031419635.1 Burkholderiales bacterium
CCTGCGTGGCCAGCTCTTCGTGCTTGTAGACCTGCAGATAAACCAGCCGCGCGCTGAGCAAGCCAAAGCACACCAGCACGAACAGCGCCGCGGCCACCAGCCGGCCGCGGAAATGGTCCAGTTCGCGTTCGACGTTCTTCAACTCGATCATGGCGTGCTCACAGCGGCCGATTCTGGTCCGGATCGGGCGCGCGGCGCTGTGGTGCCAGCAGCAACAACGTGACCAAGGGCCACAACAGGGCTTCGATCAAGGGCGCGATGAACAGGCCCCAGCCGGGGAACAGATCGCCGGCCGCCAGCCGCACGATCAACGACACGGTGTGCATGGCCGCGAACAGCGGCAGCACCTGCAGCGCCTGCTGCGCCAGCGTGAACCAGCTCAGCCGCCGCGACAGCGCCAGCGCAAAGTACGCCAGCAGCGTATAGGCCAGGCCGTGCTGGCCGAGCAAGGCGCCCTGGTGCACGTCCATCATCAGGCCGAACGTGAACGACAGGCCGATGCCGACGCGGCGCGGCTGGTGCACGGCCCAGAAGGCGAGGGTGATCGCCAGCAAGTCGGGCATCGCCGGTTGGCGCCCGAGCGGCAGCAGGTTGACGGCCAGGGCCGCCAGCAGCGTCAACGCGATGAACAGCGGGTTGGCCGGCAGCAGTAACTGATCTGAGCCCCGCGGCATGATCATGACGCGACTCCCTTGTGCGGCATGATCATGGCGCGGCTCCCGCGGCCTTGCGCGCCTTGGCCGACGCCTTCGGCAGCGGCTCGGGCTCCGGTGCCGGCCGCGCCGGCAGTTGCGCCGACAGCGGCTGTAGCACCAGCACATGGCGCACGCCGTCGGTCATCGCCGCGGGCGCCAGCAGCACGCGTGCGAAGCCGCCCTCGGCCAGGCGCTCGACCTGCATCACCTTGGCAACCGCCAGCCCGGCCGGGTAGACACCATCGACGCCCGACGTGTGCAGCACATCGCCCACGCGCACATCGGCATTGGCGGCAACGAAGCGCAGCTCCATCGCGCTGCCCTTGGCCAGCCCGCCGTACGCCGCGCCGCGCCGTTGGGTGCGGGTGTTGATGATCGGGATGGCGGCGTCCTTGTCGGTCAGCAGCGTCACCTCGGCCGACAGCGGGTACAACCGCGTCACCTGGCCGAGCACGCCCGTTTCGTTGACCACCGGCGAGCCGATCACCAGGCCCTGGGTGGCGCCGCGGTTGATGAACAGCTTGCGCGAGTAGGGATCGGCGGCCTCGTACTGCACCTCGGCGGCCTGGCTGCGCACCGGCAGCGCCGGGGCCAATTCGAGCAAGCCCCGCAGGCGGCCGTTCTCGATCGCCAGGCGCTCGGCCAGCGCCACCCGCTCGGCCTGCTGCGCGAGCTGCTTGCGCGCAGCGTCTTCGCTTTGCAGCGCGCGGGCCAGGCCGCGCAGGTAGTCGCTGCCGCCCGTGACGATCTCCACCGGCACCATCAGCAAGCGCTGCGGGTAGGCCAGCAAGGTGGCCAGGCCCACGCGCAGCGGCGCCACCACGGCCAGCCGCGTGTCGGCCACCATCAGGAACAGCGACAAGGCCGAGCAGAAGACGAGCTTGGTCAGCGCCGAGTAGCCCTGGCGGAAAAACGGCGGCGGGGTGCGATCGATGGTGCCGAGGGGCATGGGCTTGGGCGCGGAGTGCTAGAAGTGCAAAAGCCGGCCACGTTTCACACGCGCCGGCTCCTGCATCGGCATCGCTGCTTACTCGCTGGTGAAGATGGAACCCAGCCGCTCCATGCGCTCCAAAGCCATGCCGCAGCCGCGCACCACGCAGGTCAGCGGGTCTTCGGCCACCAGCACCGGCAGGCCGGTTTCTTCGGCCAGCAGGCGGTCGAGGTCGCGCAGCAGGGCGCCGCCGCCGGTCAGCATCATGCCGCGCTCGGCGATGTCGGCGCCGAGCTCGGGCGGGGTTTGTTCGAGCGCGTTCTTGACGCTGGAGACGATCTGGTTCAGCGGGTCGGTCAGGGCTTCGAGGATCTCGTTGCTGCTGATGGTGAAGCTGCGCGGCACGCCCTCGGAGAGGTTGCGGCCCTTGACTTCCATTTCCTTGACCTCGGAGCCGGGGAAGGCCGAGCCGATCTTCTTCTTGATGGCCTCGGCCGTCGGCTCGCCGATCAGCATGCCGTAGTTGCGGCGGATGTAGTTGATGATCGCTTCGTCGAACTTGTCGCCGCCGACGCGCACACTGCCCTTGTAGACCATGCCGCCGAGCGAGATCACGCCGACCTCGGTGGTGCCGCCGCCGACATCGACGACCATCGAGCCGCTGGCTTCGCTCACCGGCAGGCCGGCGCCGATCGCCGCGGCCATCGGCTCTTCGATCAGGAACACCTCGGAGGCCCCGGCGCCCAGGGCCGATTCGCGGATCGCGCGGCGCTCGACCTGGGTCGAGCCGCAGGGCACGCAGACGATGATGCGCGGGCTCGGCCGCATCATCGAGCGCGGGTGAACCATCTTGATGAACTGCTTCAACATCTGCTCGGTGACGGTGAAGTCGGCGATCACGCCGTCTTTCATCGGCCGGATGGCTTCGATGTTGCCGGGCACCTTGCCGAGCATGGCCTTGGCTTCGGCGCCGACGGCCTGAATGGTTTTCTTGCCGTGCGGCCCGCCCTCATGGCGGATGGCAACCACCGAGGGCTCGTCGAGCACGATGCCCTTGCCGCGAACGTAGATCAGGGTGTTGGCAGTGCCGAGGTCGATGGCCAGATCGGTGGAGAAGTAGCGGCGCAGGGATCCGAACATGGTGTCTTGTGGGGCGGTGTGGGGCGTGAATAAGCGTTTGGTGACAGGTGCGACCGCTCTTGCAATGAAACCCCCCGTGCCGAGTGGCACCGGAGGGTCTCTGATGGGCGGCGATAATAACTGATACCCCCGTCGGCAAGCCGCTGAAAAGCACCGCTGAGGCGGCTTTTTGCACCCGCTTTCCGTTTGACGTCTCTTGATCGTTTGCACATGCCCCTGACCCCGCACGACGTCAGCCGCATCGCCCACCTGGCGCACCTCGAACTCGAGACCGGCGAGCAGGCCGCGATGCTCGGCCAATTGAACGGCTTTTTTCGCATCGTCGAGCAGATGAGCGCGGTCGACACCCGCGGCGTCGAGCCGCTGTACACGCCGCTGTCGGCCGTGCAGGCGGTGGCGCTGCGGCTGCGTGACGACGTCGTCACCGAAAGCGACGAGCGCGAGCGCAACCAGGCCAGTGCGCCGGTGGTTGAAGACGGGCTGTTCCTGGTGCCCAAGGTCATCGAATGACGGCGCAGTTGCATGAGTTGGGCGTGGCCGCGCTCGGCCGCGCGCTGGCAGCGCGGCAGGTGTCGAGCGCCGAGGTCGTCGAGCACCTGCTGGCGCGCATCGCGGCGCACAGCAGCCTCGGCGCGTTTTTGCATGTCGCGGGCGACGCGGCGCGCAGGCAGGCCCTGGCGATCGACGCCCGCCGCGCGCGCGGTGAAACCCTCGGCCCGCTGGCCGGCGTGCCGATCGCGCACAAGGACATCTTCGTCACCGCCGGCATGCCCAGCACGGCAGGATCGAAGATGCTCGCCGGCTACGCCAGCCCGTTCGATGCCACCGTGGTCGCGCGCCTCGGCTCGGCGGGCATGGTCAGCCTGGGCAAGCTCAACTGCGACGAATTCGCGATGGGCTCGGCCAATGAGAACTCGGCCTACGGCCCGGTGCACAACCCCTGGGATACCTCGCGCGTGCCCGGCGGCTCCTCGGGCGGCTCGGCCGCCGCGGTGGCCGCGCGCCTGCTGCCGGCGGCCACCGGCACCGACACGGGCGGCTCGATCCGCCAGCCCGCGAGCTTTTCCGGCATCACCGGCATCAAGCCGACCTACGGCGTCTGCTCGCGCTGGGGCATGGTGGCGTTCGCTTCGAGCCTGGACCAGGCCGGCCCGCTGGCCCGCTCGGCCGAAGACTGTGCGCTGCTGCTTTCGGCGATGAGTGGCTTCGACCCGCGAGACTCGACGAGCGCCGAACGCCCGCCGCAGGACTTCCATGCTGCAATGTTGGAAACGAGAGCGGGCGCGACGGCGCCGCATCCATTGGCCGGTTTGCGCATCGGGCTGCCGCGCGAGTTCTTCCCCGCGGCGCTGGCTGCTGATGTGAACGGCGCCCTGCGCGCCGCGCTGGCCGAGATGGAAAAACTCGGCGCCACGCTGGTTGATGTGAGCCTGCCGCGCACCGAGCTGTCGATCCCGGTGTACTACATCATCGCCCCGGCCGAGGCCAGCTCGAACCTGTCGCGCTTCGACGGTGTGAAGTTCGGCCATCGCGCCGAGCACTACAGCGACCTGGCCGACATGTACAAGAAGACGCGCAGCCAGGGCTTCGGCGCCGAGGTCAAGCGCCGCATCATGATCGGCACCTACGTGCTCAGCCACGGCTACTACGACGCCTACTACCTGCAAGCGCAAAAGCTGCGGCGCATGATTGCCGACGACTTCCAGCATTGCTTCACGCAGTGCGACGTGATCGCAGGGCCGGTGGCGCCCAGCGTGGCCTGGAAGCTCGGCGCGCAGGACAACGACCCGGTTGCCGCGTACCTGGCCGACATCTTCACGCTACCGGCCAGCCTGGCCGGGCTGCCCGGCATGAGCATCCCGGCGGGCTTCGGTGAAGCGGGCATGCCGGTGGGCCTGCAGTTGATCGGCAACTACTTCACCGAGGGCACGCTGCTGCACGCCGCACACGCCTTTCAGCAGGCCACCGATTTCCACCTGCGCGCACCAGGAGGCGTGCAATGAGCGCCCCGCCGCTGACCCGCGGCTACGAGGTCGTGATCGGCCTGGAAACCCACGCCCAGCTCTCGACCGCGAGCAAGATCTTCAGCGGCGCCAGCACCGCATTCGGCGCGGCGCCGAACACCCAGGCCTGCGCCGTCGACCTGGCGCTGCCCGGCACGCTGCCGGTGATGAACCGCGGTGCCGTCGAGCGCGCGATCCGCTTCGGCCTGGCGGTGGGCGCCAAGGTGGCACCGCTGTCGATCTTCGCGCGCAAGAACTACTTCTACCCCGACCTGCCCAAGGGCTATCAGATCAGCCAGTACGAGACGCCGGTGGTGCAGGGCGGCCACCTCGACATCCTGGTGGGCGGGGCGAAGAAGACGGTGCACCTGACCCGCGCCCACCTCGAGGAAGACGC
>JANOKY010000396.1:0-7007 GCA_031419635.1 Burkholderiales bacterium
GCGAATTCTTCGGCCTGCTGGGCCCCAACGGCGCCGGCAAGACGACGCTGATCTCGGTGTTGGCGGGCCTGGCGCGCGCCAGCAGCGGCCGCGTCACCGTGATGGGCCACGACGTGGTGGCCGACTACGCGGCCGCGCGCATGTCGATCGGCGTGGTGCCGCAGGAGCTGGTGTTCGACCCCTTCTTCTCGGTGCGCGAATGCCTGCGCATCCAGAGCGGCTACTTCGGCATCCGCAAGAACGACGCCTGGATCGACGAGCTGCTGGCCGGCCTGGGCCTGGCCGACAAGGGCGATGTCAACATGCGCCAGTTGTCGGGCGGCATGAAGCGCCGCGTGTTGGTGGCGCAGGCCCTGGTGCACAAGCCGCCGGTGATCGTGCTCGACGAGCCCACCGCGGGCGTCGATGTGGAATTGCGCCAGACCCTGTGGGGTTTCATCGCGCGGCTGAACAAGCAGGGCCACACGGTGCTGTTGACGACGCATTACCTCGAAGAGGCCGAGGCGCTGTGCAGCCGCATCGCGATGTTGAAGCAGGGCCGCGTGGTGGCGCTGGACCGCACCGCGAACCTGCTCGCCGGCACTGCCAGCACGATGCTGCGTTTCAAGACCGACGACGCCCTGCCGCCGGCGGTGGCGGTGCACGCCCGCGTTACCGGGCGCATGGCCCAGGTGACGGCGCACGACGCGGCCGAGGTCGAAACCATCCTCGGCCAGTTGCGCGAAGGCGGCGTGAAGGTTGAAGACCTCGAGATCGGCCGCGCCGATCTGGAAGACGTGTTCATCGAGATCATGCAGCGCGAGATGGCCGCATGAAGCTCGCGGGCGCCCGCACGCTGTTCAACAAGGAAATCTTGCGCTTCTGGAAGGTCAGCGTGCAGACCGTGGCCGCGCCGGTGCTCACCGCGGTGCTGTACCTGCTGATCTTCGGCCATGTGCTCGAAGACCATGTGCAGGTCTTCCCCGGCGTGGGCTACACCAGCTTCCTGGTGCCCGGCCTGGTGATGATGAGCGTGCTGCAGAACGCCTATGCCAACAGCTCGTCGTCGCTGATCCAGAGCAAGATCACCGGCAACCTGGTGTTCCTGCTGGTCACGCCCCTGTCGCACTGGGCCTGGTTCGCCGCTTACGTGGGTGCCAGTGTGGTGCGCGGGCTGGCGGTCGGCGTGGGGGTGTTCGCGGCCGCCGTCTGGTTTGCGCCGCCGCAGTTTGCGCAGCCGTGGTGGATCGTCATCTTTGCCGTGCTCGGCGCCGGCATGCTCGGCACGCTGGGGCTGTTGGCCGGCCTGTGGGCCGAGAAGTTCGACCAGACCGCGGCGTTCCAGAACTTCATCATCATGCCGATGACGTTCCTGTCGGGCGTGTTCTATTCGGTCAAGTCGCTGCCCGCGTTCTGGCAGGGGCTGTCGCACCTGAACCCCTTCTTCTACATGATCGACGGCTTCCGCCGCGGCTTCTTCGGCGCCAGCGATGTGTCGCCGTGGCTGAGCCTGGCGGTGGTGGGCACCAGCTTTGCCGTCGTCTCGGCGATAGCGCTGCGCCTGCTCGCCACCGGCTACAAGATCCGGAGTTGAGACGATGCGCAGCAAGAAGAACTCGCCCTGCGACTTCATCGCCCTGGTGCTTCAGGGCGGCGGCGCGCTCGGCGCCTACCAGGCGGGGGTGTTCGAGGGCTTGGCCGAGGGTGGCATCGAGCCCGATTGGGTGGCCGGCATTTCGATCGGCGCGATCAACGCGGCGCTGATCGCCGGCAATGCGCCTGCGCAGCGCGTCGAGCGCCTGCGCGAATTCTGGGACACGGTCACCACGCCGCCGCTGCTGCCGGCCACACCGGCGGCCTGGCAGGCCGGCGCGGCGCTGGGCCCGGCGCGCGCGGCGCTGGGCTGGATCGAGGCCTCGCGGGCGCTGTTTGAAGGGCAGCGCGGCTTCTTCACGCCGCGCCTGCCGTCGCCGCTGTTCGCGCTGGACGCTGCGCCCGAATTGCTCAGCCACTACGACACCGCGCCGCTGGCGGCGACGCTCGAGCGGCTGGTCGACTTCGGCCGCATCAATACCAAGAAAGGCATGCGCCTGACCGTCTCGGCCGTCAACCTGCGCAGCGGCAACTACGAGCTGTTCGACAGCCAGCGCGGGCCCTGGGCCGGGCGCATCACGGCCCGGCACATCCTGGCCTCGGGCGCGCTGCCGCCCGGCTTTGCAGCGGTCGAGATCGAGGGCGAGCATTACTGGGACGGTGGCCTGGTGTCGAACACGCCGCTGGCCACCGTGCTCGACGACGAGCCGCGCCGCGACACGCTGGTGTTCCAGGTCGACCTGTGGAGCGCGCTCGGCCCGCTGCCGCGCAACCTGCTCGATGTGGAAGAGCGCAGCAAGGACATCCGCTTCTCCAGCCGCACGCGCGCCGTCACCACCCAGCTCGAGCGCGAGCGCCACCTGCGCCGCGTGCTGCGCGAGGTGCTGGCCAAGCTGCCGCCCGCGGCGCGCAAGGGCGATGCCTGGTGCCAGGAAGCCGAGGCCTTGGCCAGCGACAAACGCTTCAACGTCGTGCAGTTGATCTACCAGGAAAAGGAGTGGGACGGCCTGGCCAAGGACTACGAGTTCGGCGCCCAGTCGATGCGCGACCACTGGGCCAGCGGCCTGGCCGACCTGCGGCGCACGCTTGCGCACCCCGATTGGCTGGCCCTGCCCGAAGGCCGCGCTGCGTCGGTGACGCACGATGTGCACCGCGGTGCGCCGCGCGGGGCGGGTGCGGAGGGTTGACGCTCAGCGATTCGACAGCGACGCCGGCAGCGGCAGATCGAGCAGCAGGCAGGCCAGGTGCAGCGCATCGCCGGTGCCGGCGTGATCGGCCAAACCACTCCGCTCGGAGGCCAGCAACCAGGCGCGCAACAGCAGCGGCCGCTGCATCGGCGCGATGCGGCGCACGCGCAAGGCGAGCTGCAGGCTGCGCAGCGCCGTCGCCGGGGCCAGGCCGACGCCCGGGCCACGCACTGCGGTCGCGCCGAGCTCAGTCAGTTGCGATGCGGCGGCGTTGAGCCAGGCCTGCGCTGCATCGGGCGCGGCGCCGAGCGCTTGCGCAAGTTGGTGCGTGGCGGCATGCGCGGCGGCTGCATGGTGCTCGAGTGTGGCGGCGGCGACGGCGTGTGCCGACAGCCGGCGCTGGCCGAGCAGAAGGCCGAGCGCGAGCGCACGCCACTGCGACGCGTCGGTCGGCGGCAGTTGCGGCCAGCGCTGCATCAGCGCGCGCCACAGCAGGCGGCGCTGCGCGGGTGCGGCGCTGCGCGCGCGTTGCATCAGGGTGGTGAAGACCTGCCGGCGCGCGGCGGCGCCGAGGGTGACGACCTCGCGCCGCACCGACGCGGCGACGTTCAGGTCGGCGGTCGCGGCTTGCCATGCCGTCCAGCGCGTTTCGATGTCGCTCGCGGTCGGATCGATGGCCAGCGCGAGCATCGCGGCCTGCCATTCGCCGGGGCCGTGCCAGAGCTCGATGCGCGCCAGCGCGTCTTGTTCGCGGGCGCGGTCATCGAATGACGTGGGCACTTGGAAGGCGTCGTGGCGGTGGGCTTCGGGGGGCGCGTGACCGTCGCGAGGCGCGGCATCGGTGGGCAGCGCCGGTGCCACGCGCACCAACGCATCGGCTTCATCCCCATCGATCGCCAGCACATCCGCCGCCACCGCCAGCACCTCATGCCCATACAGCCGCCGAAGCCGCTCGCCCAGCGGCGGGTGGGTGTGCCACAGCGCGCGCCAACCGGTGCTGCCGCTGCGGTTGGCCAGCAGTAAATGCGCCAGGCTCGACGCATGTGCACTCTGCAGCCCGCCGCGGCCATGCAGTTGCTGGTCGGCGATCTTGCGCAAGGCGCCGCCCAGGCCCTCGACCAGGCGCGTGTATTTCACCGCCGAGGCATCGGCGAGGAACTCTCGCTGCCGGCTCACGGCGGCCTGTAGCAAACGCCCCGCGGCCCAGCCGAGCGAGCCCACGGCCATCAGGCCCAGGCCGAACAGCGCGCCGACGCGGCGGCGGCCGAGCTCGTCGGTGTCCCACAACGACAGGCCCAGGCCCCAGATCATCTGCAGCCCCCAGACCAGACCGACCAGGCGCATGTTCAAGCGCGTGTCGCCATGCACCAGGTGGCTGAATTCGTGCGCCACCACGCCCTGCAGCTCGGCGCGCGTGAGGCGTTCGAGCGCGCCGCGGGTGACGGCCACCACCGCATCGCCGGGCTCCCAGCCGGCGGCGAACGCATTGATGGCGTCGTCCTTGGGCAGCACCCAGGCGGCGGGCACCACGCTGTGGCCGCTGGCAAGGGTCATCTCCTGCACGACGTTGGCCAGGCGCCGTTCCAGCAAACCCAATTCGCCCCCGGCCGACACCTGCGCCGCGCGGCCACCGGCCAGCCGCGCCACATGCACGCCGCCTTCGCGCAGGCGCACGGTCTCGATCCAGCAGCCGCCGAGCACGAACAGCAGCACCAGGGCGCTGTTGGTCTCGAAGAACAGGTGCGGGTAGCCGCGCACGAACGGCACGGTCAGCGTATAGATCAGCGCCAGTACCGCGTTGACGGCCAGCAGCAGGCCGATCAGCACCAGTGCGAACAGCGCGAGCAGTTGCCAGGTGGCCTGCCGGGCCGTTTGCTCATGCTGGCGAAATTGCATCTACAGGTTCACGCGCACCGCGCTGCGCTCGGCCTCGGTGGCAGTCGCCTCGAGCATCGCCGCCGGCTTGAAGCCGAACACGCCGGCCACCAGGTTGGTCGGCACCTGCTGCGCGGCGTTGTTGTAGTCGAGCACGCTGTCGTTGAAGGCCTGGCGCGCGAAGGCCACGCGGTTTTCGGTGTGGCCGAGTTCCTCGCTCAGCTCGCGCAGCGTGGCATCGGCCTTGAGCTCGGGGTAAGCCTCGACGACAACGGCCAACTGCTGCATCGCGCCGGCCAGCGCGCCCTCGGCACCGGACAGCGCGCCGATGCGCTGGGCATCCGATGGCTTGGCGCGCGCCGCGTCGCCGGCGCTCTTGGCCGTGTTGCGCGCGGCGATCACGGCTTCGAGCGTGTCGCGCTCGTGCTGCACGTACTTGCGCGCCACGTCCACCAGGTTGGGGATCAGGTCATAGCGGCGCTTCAACTGCACGTCGATCTGGGCAAAGGCGTTGGCGATGGCGTTGCGGCTGCGCACCAGCCGGTTGTAGGCCGCCAGCATCCACACGGCCAGGGTGACCAGGACGACCCAGGTGACGATTTGCGTGGCGCTCATGGGCAAGACCTTTCGTGACGATGGGCCGCAATGTACGACAGCGCCGCACCTACAATCGCGCCACCATGGCAGGCAACGACCCCACGCCCGACGAAGTGCGCCATTTCATTGCCGCCGGCCTGGCCTGCGAGCATGTCGCGGTCGAGGGCGACGGGCGCCACTTCTTCGCCACCATCGTGGCGACCGAGTTCGAAGGCCGTTCGCGCGTCGCCCGCCACCAGCGCGTCTACGCGGCCCTGGGCGATAGAATGCGCGAACAAATCCATGCGCTGTCGATGAAGACGCTGACACCCGCCGAATGGCTCGCCAGCCCCGAGGCCCAGGCCCAACCGGCTCACCACCACCACTGACCCCTGTCGCGGCGCGAGAGCTGCGGCGGGTGGTTGGCGTCGCCGGCAACCGCCCCACGTCCACCGATCTTCCGCAGCACGCGCGCCCGGCACCGAACGGACGACGATCATGGACAAGCTACTCATCCGCGGTGGCCGCCGCCTGCAAGGCGAGGTGGCGATTGCCGGCGCGAAGAACGCCGCCCTGCCCGAGCTGACCGCAGCGCTGCTCAGCGCCGAGCCGGTGACGCTGTCCAACGTGCCGCGGCTGCAGGATGTGGCCACGATGCTCAAGCTGCTGCGCAGCATGGGCGTGGTGGCCGATCGCCACGCCGACGCGCCCGAAACGGTGACGCTCGACGCGCGGGTGATCGCGGCACCCGAGGCGCCTTACGAGCTGGTGAAGACGATGCGCGCCTCGATCCTGGTGCTCGGCCCGTTGCTGGCGCGGCTGGGCCACGCCAAGGTGTCGCTGCCCGGCGGCTGCGCCATTGGCTCGCGGCCGGTGGACCAGCACATCAAGGGCCTGCAGGCGATGGGCGCCGAGATCGGCGTCGAGCATGGCTACATCGTGGCCCAGGCCAAGCGTTTGCATGGTGCCAGGATCACCACCGACATGGTGACGGTGACCGGCACTGAAAACCTGCTGATGGCCGCGACCCTGGCCGAAGGCGAAACCCTGCTCGAGAACGCGGCTCAGGAGCCCGAGGTGACGGACCTGGCCGAGTTGCTGATCGCGATGGGCGCGAAGATCGAAGGCCAGGGCAGCAGCCGCGTGCATGTGCAGGGCGTCGCCGCGCTGCACGCACCGCGAATCAACGGGATCAGTGGCCACCGCATCATCCCCGACCGCATCGAGACCGGCACCTTCCTCTGCGCCGTGGTCGCGGCCGGTGGCGACGTGACACTGCGCGGCACGCGTGCCGACCACCTCGATGCGCTGATCGACAAACTGCGCGAGGCCGGCGCGAGCATCGAGGCCGGCAGCGACTGGATCCGCGTGCGTGCCGATGCACGGCCGAGGGCGGTGGGCTTTCGCACCAGCGAGTACCCGGCCTTCCCGACCGACATGCAGGCCCAGTTGATGACCGTGAACTGCATTGCCGAAGGCAGCGCACGGATCAGCGAAACGATCTTCGAAAACCGCTTCATGCATGTCAACGAACTGGTGCGCCTGGGCGCGAAGATCGAGGTCGATGGCCACACCGCCGTGGTCCACGGTGTGCCGCAACTGTCCGGCGCCACCGTGATGGCCACCGACCTGCGCGCCTCGGCCAGCCTGGTGATTGCCGGCCTGGTGGCCGACGGCCAGACCCAGGTCGAGCGCATCTACCACCTCGACCGCGGCTACGACCGCATGGAAGCGAAACTGCGTGCACTCGGCGCCGACATCGAAAGAGTGGCGGGATCGTGATTACGCTCGCACTGT
>JANOKY010000397.1:0-2707 GCA_031419635.1 Burkholderiales bacterium
TGCAAGCTTCAGCGTAGTACTGGCTGTGCTTGTACTTCTTGTTCGTCATGTCGATCGCGTACAGGCCGTAGAAGTAGCGCGGCTGGCTTTGCAGGCTCTCGACGATCTGGCCCAGGTTGCGCGCCAGGATCGCGTTGCGCGGCACCTCGGTTTGCCACGCGGTGTCGAGCGCCCAGGCGGCGCAGGTCAGGTGCGAGGCGCCGCAAATGCCGCAGGCGCGCGGCGTGACCACCAGGCCGGCCTGCGGGTCTTTGTCGCGCAGGATGACTTCGAAGCCGCGAAACAGTTCGGCCTGCGTCCAGGCGTTGACGACCACACCGTCTTGAATGTCGACGCGAATGTCGAGGTCGCCTTCGACGCGGCCGACCGGGGAAATGTCGAGGGTCTGTACTTGTGCTGACATGGTGGTTCCTTCAGACGACGAAGATGTCTTGTTCGGCCCAACGCGGCGCGGCGTTCTTGGCCGCGCTGGTCAGCGCGATGTAGCCCTTCTTGTCGACACCCAGCGGCAACTCCTTGGGCACGCCCATCACGGTTTGCGTCTTGAACACGGTGCCCGGCGCCAGCTCGAAGAACGGGAACTCCGGCTCGGTGCAGCCCATGCACGGCATGCCGGCGCGGGTCTTCGACGACTGCCGATTCCACAGGATGCGGTTGCACGGCGAATGCGTCATCGGCCCGCGGCAGCCCAGGTCATAAAACAGGCAACCCTTGCGCTGGCCGAACTCGGTGGCCGACACCTTGTACGCGAAGTGCATGTTGCGAGTGCAACCGGTCTGCGTGAACGATTGAAAGAAGGTCTTGGGCCGCTGGAATTCGTCGAGGCCGATGTCGCCGGCGCGGCCCGTGGCCACCGCCACCACGATCTGCGTGATCCAGTCGGGGTGGGCCGGGCAGCCCGGAATGTTGATCACCGGCAGGCCCGACTTCGAGACGAAGGCGTCGCCGAGGTAGCCGCCCCTTGCGCGCTTCAGAAACTGCAAGCCGCGCGACTCGCTGGGGTTCGGCGCGGTGGCCGGGATGCCGCCCCAGGTGGCGCAGTCGCCGATCGCGACAACGAAGGTCGCCGCCTTCGACAACTCGGTGACCCAGTCCTGCATGGCCCGCCCGGCGAAGCGGTTCCACATGCCGGTGCCGTTGGGTGCCGTGACGACCGTGCCCTCGAAGACGAAGATGTCGAGCGGGATCGCGCCCGAGACGCAGTCGCGCAGCAGCTTTTGCAGGTTGTCGCCCAGCTCGATGCCCAGCGACGGATGCCACAGGATGTTGATGCCGAAGTCGGTCACCAGGTCGCAGGCGCTGGGCTCTTCGGCATTCAAAAACGACATGGTGTTGCCAGAGCAAGCGCCGCCTTGCAACCACAGAAGGTTGGCCATCAGAGTTCTCCTGTTTCGAAGCACCGTGGGTGGGGATCGGGATCGTTGTGGCTAGGCTCGCAGGCCCGACCGCACGCGTCTTCTTTTGCATGCGACATGCCAGCTTCGATGGCGACCGGGTATGTCCTGAGTTCACCGGGCTATGCGGGTGCCGGCATGGCGCGCAGCGGCGCGGTGTGGACTGCATACCAAGTTTGCACAGTTGCAAAGTGCAAACCAACTTGGCAGTTTTCGGGCCGGCGTCGGTCTCGTGGCGTTGGCCTCAGCGGTCGAGCGCCGCCAAGAAGCCGAAACCGGCCCGACCCGTTTCAGCGCACCTTCACGACGGCGTACATCCCGTCGACGAAATGCGGCCGCACGTTGCAGATCACGAGGTAGTCGCCTGCCTCGACGAACGACACCGACTCGGCCCGGTTCACCGCGTTCGAAGGGTTCGCGGTGGCCGGCGTGGCGGGAGGCGGACCGCCGGCAGGAGCGATGCCGCGGTAGTACAGGTTGTTGCTGTCGTTGATGAAGAGCGTGCCCGCTGGCGGCAAGGCGATGTTGTCTGGCCCGACCCCCGGGAAATAGACCATCAACTGGTGAAAACCACCCACGATGAAGTTCACGACGCCGCCCTTGCGGACCTTGATGACGCGCGGCAGCACGTGATGGTTGGCGGCGTTGCCAGGCTGTGCGGTGTTGAGCCCGGCACCGAACGAGACCGTCACGCTGGAGCGGGCGTCGCCGCCGTCGTGATCGTGGTCATCGTCCGCCCACAAGCGCATCGGAATCATGGCGAGCGAACTGGCCGCCAGCATCAAACCTGTCGAAACTTTACGTCGATCCATCACGTTCTCCTTCCGATGCCGCGACAGGATGACGCGCGACACGGGCCGTGCCAGGACAGGCAGAGACAGCAGCATCGCGCGGCTCGGGACTTCGCCGCAGTGCCGACCTCGGACCGCCCGGGCTGTGGGCCGTGGCAACCGCGTTGTGGCTGCGTCGCAGCTTCGCAGCCCACCGGATCGACGATAGCTCTGGTGCCCGGGTCTGTCCAGCGCCAGCCGCTGCCGGGCAGCACGGGCAGTTTCAAGTGCCAGGCCGCGAGCGCATTCGCATCAGATGCTTGATGTACGATGTCGAGCATCAACCTTCTGGCAGCCTGAAATGCGGACCACCCTCGCCATCGACGACGACATCCTTGCCGCAGCCAAGAGCCTGGCCGAGCGCCAGCGCAAGACTGTGGGCGAGGTCATCTCGGCGCTGGCCCGGCAGGGCCTCCAGCGGGGATCGCGCAGTACCTCGGCTGTACGCAACGGCGTTCCGCTCCTGCGTGTGCGCAAGACGGC
>JANOKY010000398.1:0-2796 GCA_031419635.1 Burkholderiales bacterium
CCGTGTAGCGCCCGCCGGTGGAGGCCATCGTGCCGGTCAGCGGGCCGGTGGCCCAGATCAGTTTGTTGGCCGGCGACAGTGGGTCGACCTTGGGGTCGACTTCGTCGACGATATATTTGGTGGCCAGGCCGCGCGAGCCCAAGTAGGCGCGGGCCCAGTCCATGTTCAGCGGCTCCGACTTGACCGTGCTGGCGGTGAGATTGACGCGAAGGATTTTTCCTGCCCAAGACATGATGTGTTCTCCTTAGGCTGAAGGTTGCGCAGTTGGCTGATTCCCGAGCTTGTCAGCCCAGGCGGCCATCTTGTTCAAGCCGGTCCAGTTGGCATCGACATAAGTGATCGCGCCGGTGGGGCAGGCGGTGGCGCAGGCCGGGTCGCCACCGCACAGATCGCATTTCTGCACCTTGCCGGTTTCCTGCACGTAGTTGATGGTGCCGAATGGGCAGGCGATGGTGCAGACCTTGCAGCCGACGCAGGTGGCATCGTTCACCACCTTGGCACCGGTCAGCTTGTCCAGCGTGATCGCCTCGACCGGGCAGGCATGCAGGCACCAGGCCTCGTCGCACTGGGTGCAGGTGTAGGGCACCTTGCGCCCGGTGTGATGAAAGTCGAAGACCTTGATGCGCGATTTGGCCGGCGCGTAGGTGGCGTAGTTCTCGAACGAACAGGCCATCTCGCATTGGAGACAGCCGGTGCATTTCTCGGGGTTGATGTGCAGGGTCTTTTGCATGATCGAGGGTCCCTTTGCTTGAATCGAGGCGCCTATGGCCGGCCAGCGGCGCACCCTGGCGCGCCCCTATGCTCAGACCGACCTATCTTCGACAGTGGCTGCCCAGGCGCCTACCTAGGTCAAACCCTGAATGCGATGCTCCACGCTGCGACAGGCGGGCGACTTGCAACACTTGCGCGGCAGGCCCCGATGGTGTTGGCGCCAACCTGAGTGCAAGCTCTGCCGTCAATAATGAGAGACAAACCGCCTCCTGGCGGGTAAAGGATCGTCATGTCAGGCACCGCGTGGTCGGCGGCCCGCGGCGCGCGCACGCGCCGCACCGCCATCGATCCCTACCGGCCGATTGCCGGCTCGCTGCAGTTGCCGAGCGCGCACATCGAAATCATCGACCAGTCGCACGAGCGCTGCGCCGCCCTGGGCCTGTCGCGCATCGAGCGGCCGGATCACGATCCGCTGGGTCGCTCCGACCTGACCCTGGCGCGCGAGCGCAACCTGCGCCTGTACAGCCATGCCGCGCCAGTGATGGAGATGCTGCACGAGCAGATCGTCAACAGCCACAGCATGGTCGTGCTGTGCGACGCCGCCGGCACCATCATCCACTCGATCGGCGACGACGACTTCCTGGCCAAGGCCAGCAAGGTGGCGCTGCAACCCGGCGTCAACTGGAGCGAACCGGCCAAAGGCACCAATGCCGTCGGCACCGCGCTGGTGGCCGAGCTGCCCACGCTCGTCCACGCCGACGAGCACTTCATGCACGCCAACCATTTCCTGACCTGCTCGGCGGCACCGATCCTCGACCCGCGCGGCAACATCCTGGGCGCGCTCGACGTGAGCGGCGAGCACCCCAGCTACCACCCGCACACCATGGCGCTGGTGAAGATGAGCGCGCGGATGATCGAGAACCACTGGCTGTCCGATGACCTGCGGCATGTCATGCGTTTGCACTTCCACGGCCGCGTCGAGTTTCTCGGCACGCTGATGGAGGGCATCCTGGCCGTCAACCCCGACGGCAGGATCGTCGGTGCCAACCGCGCCGCGCTGGATCAGCTCGGCTTGTCGGGCGCGGCCCTGCGCATGCAGTCCTTGGCTTCGCTGTTCGGCACCACTGTCGGCACCCTGGTCGATCGCTTCCGCTCGCCGCTGGCCACGCCGCTGAGCTTGCAGACCCAGGGCGGCCAGGCCTTGCATGTGTTGGCACGATTCAACTGGCCGGTCTGGCACAGCATCGAGGAAGCGGCGGGCAGCAATGTGCGGGGCGCCGCCGCTGCGCGGCCGTTCGTGCCCGCCGTGCCTGTGCTCGCCGCGCCGGCACCCCCGGGCCTGGCCCTGCTGGCCAGCGGTGATGCCCCACTGGCCGCGCTGGTGGCCAAGATCCGCCGCGTGCTCGACTGCGACATCCCGATCCTGATCAGCGGCGAAACCGGCACCGGCAAGGCCCTTCTGGCACGCGCCATCCACCAGGATTCGCGGCGTGCGCACCAGGCCTTCGTGGCCGTCAACTGCGCGGCTTTCGCTGCCGCCCCGGTCGAGTCTGAACTGTTCGGCAAGATCAGCGCGGCCCACGGCGGCACCCTGTTCCTCGACCGGATCGACGAGCTGCCCCTGCCCTTGCAGGGCCAGTTGCTGCGTGTGTTGCAGGAGCGTCAACTGACGCCGCCGGGCGGCGGTCAGCCGTTGGCGCTGGACCTGGCCCTCGTCTGCGCCACCCAGCGCGACCTGCGCGAGCTGATCGCCGCGCAGCAGTTCCGCGACGACCTCTACTACCGCCTGAACGGCCTGGCCGTGCGCCTGCCGCCGCTGCGCGAGCGCAGCGACCTGCTGGCCCTGGCCGAGCGCTTCGTCGAGCGCGAAAGCGGCGCACGGCCGCTACAGATCGCCGCGGATGTGCGCGCCTTGCTGCGCGGCCATGTCTGGCCGGGCAACGTGCGCGAGCTGTTCAATGTGCTGCGCAGCGCCTGCCTGATGGCCGGGGGCGAAACGCTGCTCGGCCGCGAGCACCTGCCCGATGATTTCCTGGCCGACGCCCACGCACCAGCCGAGACCGCGCCCGATCCAGCGCCCGCTGC
>JANOKY010000399.1:0-1507 GCA_031419635.1 Burkholderiales bacterium
AGCAGGATACCGGCAATCAGGTAGCCAACTATCGGCGGCAGCTTCAGTCGGTTGGCGATGAGACCCATAATCAGCGCAAGCCCCAAGCTGGCGGCAATGGTGGTGATTAAGGTAATGCTATGGGGCATTTGTCTTGTCGCCGAACGAATAGCGTTTATCTGACGCCGAGCCGAAGCTGATCGACGGCGCGGTAGTGCACGGCGTCGGATAAACCTCGTTGGACTGAACCGCCGGGCCGACGGTGACAGTGGGCAGTGTAAGTTTCAGTGGCCGGTGCCGGCAATGCCGATGCATGCTGCAGCGGACTGCGGCGTGTCGCCGAGGGCGCACGCTGGCAACGAAGGCGGCGTGCGGTCGATGCCACAGCGACCCGGCGCGGCCCGGCGTGCCGCCGCGGCGTGGCCGACGCAGGAGGACCCGAGCCTGCGTGCGCAAGCCCGCGCTGAGCACGGAGTGGGGCCGCGCGTGCGCGTCATGGCGGGCCTGGACAAGCGCCCAGCAGGGGCGCTGCAAGCGCTGCCATGGCCGCGCGGTCGGCGCCGCGATGCTCGACCGCGCACCAGTGACCGAGCTTGCAATGCGTACAGCGATCGATCTCGATGGCCGCCACGCGGCGCATGAAGGCTTGCGCGTCCGCGCGCGCCTGCGGGTTGGCCGCCGGCATCGCCAGCAGCTTGCGCGCCAATGCGAGCCGCTCGGTCTTGGTCGCCGGCGCGAGCAGCCCGTAGTGGCGGATGCGCTTGAAGCCCGGCGGCAGCACGTGCTGGAGCAGCCGGGCGATGAACTGCTGGCCCGGCATGGCGAGGGTGCGCTTGCCACCCGTGTTGTCGGCACGCACGCGCAGTAGCACCTTGTCGCCGGCGATGGCCAGCAAACGCTCGTTGCCGATGGCCGTGCGGTGGGTGTAGCGCGCCAGGTAGTCCAGCACCGCGGCTGGTCCGGCCAGCGGCGTCTTGGCATAGACCACCCAGTCGTGGCGGCGCAGCGCCTGCACACGCTGCCGGCGCGCCAGCGCCGTGTCGGCCGGGTCGCGCGGCAGCGCAGCGCTGTCGCCGGCCTGCTGTAGCGCCTGCATGAACTTGCCCCTGAACACCTTTGAGAGTGCATGCACCGGGAACAGGAAGCGGCGCGAACGCTTGGGTTTGATCCAGGCGCCATCGCCGTCGACACCCGGTTGCAACGCCCCGCAGGCCATCAGAGCATGCACATGCAGGTGACGCCGCAGGTCCTGCGTCCACGTATGCAGCACCAGCGTGAAGGCGCCCGTGCCGCCGAGCCAGCGCGGGTTGGCCGCGAACTCGGCCAGCGGGGCCGCGGTGGCGCTGGCGGCGGGCTTCGGCAGCCAGCGCCGCTTCAACGCGGCGTTCGCCGGGCACTCCCGGCTGAATCCGGCGCAGTGCCTGCACGCGCTCGGCGCGCGCGTGCGGCGTGCCGGCCGGATCGCGGGCCAGCGCACCGGCATCGCCGGCCTGGTGCAGTGCCTGCATGAACTTGCCCCGGAACACCT
>JANOKY010000400.1:0-16855 GCA_031419635.1 Burkholderiales bacterium
TCGCTGATGATGTAGGCGCGGTCGCAGATGTCGAGCATCTCGCGCACGTTGTGGTCGGTGATCAGCACGCCGATGCCGCGCGACTTGAGAAAACCGATGATGCGCTGGATCTCGATCACCGCGATCGGGTCGACGCCGGCAAACGGCTCGTCGAGCAGGATGAAGCGAGGCTGGGTGGCCCGCGCGCGGGCGATCTCGACGCGGCGCCGCTCGCCGCCCGACAAGGCCGGCGCCGGGCTGGCGCGCAGTTTCTCGATCGACAGGTCGGCCAGCAGGCCATCGAGCAAATGCTCGATGCGGGCTTTGGGCAGCGGCCGGCCAGCGGGCCCAATTTGCAGTTCGAGCACGGCACGGATGTTTTCCTCGACCGTCAGCTTGCGAAAGATAGAGGCTTCCTGCGGCAGGTACGACAGGCCCAGGCGCGAGCGCTGGTGGATCGGCCGGTGTTCGATCGACGCGCCGTCGATGCTGATCTCGCCGGCATCGGCACGCAGCAGGCCCACCACCATGTAGAAGGTCGTCGTCTTGCCCGCGCCGTTGGGCCCGAGCAGGCCGACCACCTCGCCGGCGGCCACGGCCAGGTGCACGTCTCTCACCACCGTGCGCGCGCCGTAGCGCTTTTGCAGGCCGCGCGCTTCGAGGCGGCTGGCCAGCGTGGTGTTCGGCGGCAGCGACGACAGTGCGCTGGTCAACGCTTGGGCTCCGACGCCGGCAGCGCGGCGGCATCGGGCCGCGGCGTGATGACCACGCGCACGCGACCGCTGCCGGCTGTCGACGCCGCCCCGGCACCGGCAGGGGCGCCCTGCACGCTGAAGGTTTCGTTGCCGTTGTCGTAGGTGATCACGGCCCCGGTGATCTCGTCGGCCGGGGTGGCGCCGCGCAGGCGCCGCACCTGGGCGTTGCCGGCAAAGCGCACCACGTCGCCTCGGCTGTCGTACTCGATGCGCTCGGCGCTGCCCTCGATGGTCTCGTCGACGCCGTCCCGCTTCTGGCGAAAGGCAGCCGGCTTGCCCGCCGCACCGAGTGCCGTGGCACTGCGGTGGCCGTCGGGCCGCTCGCGCACTTCGACGCGGTCGGCGCGGATCGCCATCGTGCCCTGGGCAACGACGACGTTGCCGTTGAACACCACCACCTGCTTGAGCAGATCCACCGTGCCCGGCCGGTCGGCCTCGATGGTCAGCGGCTTGCCGCGGTCAGACTTTTCTGCCTGCGCCGACGCCAGGGCGGCGGCGCACAGCAGCAGGGTGAGGAAGTGGCGTGGATTCATTGCGGCACAAAACTTGCAGACCATTCTAGCCACAAGCCTGTGTCACGACGCGATCGGTCAGTGAATTCGTGCGCGGCGTTGGGGGCGGCCGTCGCAGTGATCGCAGGGCGCGCAGGGCCGCTCCCAAGCAGCATGCGCTCCCCTCGCGGGGCGACGCAGCAGGCGTCTTGGGGCTGTCAACTACGCGGGTTTGCGCGCGCGCTGGATCAGTTGGTCGGCCACGGCCAGGGCCTTTTCGTTGCTGCCGGTCAGCGAGCCCGAAGTGAACCAACGGCCGTGGATACCCAGGGTGGGAACGCCATCGATCTTGTAGGCCTCGAAGGCCTGCTTGGCCTGGCGCAACTTGGTTGCCACGCCGAAAGACTTGTAGGCCTCGATGACCTTGGCGCCGTCGCCGCCATTGGCGCTGACGAAGGCGGCGATGTCGGTCTCCTTGTCCAGCC
Organism: Burkholderiales bacterium; assembly: GCA_031419635.1. Classification (GTDB taxonomy): domain Bacteria; phylum Pseudomonadota; class Gammaproteobacteria; order Burkholderiales; family Burkholderiaceae_C; genus CADEEN01. The sequence goes on from JANOKY010000400.1 coordinate 1,711, forward strand.
GCTGGCGCTGCACATGGATCGCCGCAAACACGCGCTTGTGCAGGGCATCGACCTGGTCCACTGCTTCGAGCGCATAGAACAGCTTGGCGTAGTTCTCGAATGGCGCGTTGAAGGTGGCCGGGATGCGGCGGAAAGCCACATCGGGCGGCAGCCGCTTGACCCATTGGTCGAGCATCGGCTCGAACGAGTAGCAGTGCGGGCAGCCGTAGGAGAAGAACTCGATCACATCGATCTTGCCGCCGCCGGGCACCGCGACCGGCGTGTTCAGGCGCACGAAGTCCTTGCCCTCGGTGGGTGCCTGGGCCTGCGCCGCACTGCCGATGGCGGCGACCACCGTGGCCAGGGAAAAATCGCGTCGCGTGATCATGTTCGTGTTGTCCTTGATGGCGTGTTGTTCGGAGTCCAATCGGCTGTCAGCGTTCCACCCGCACCAGCGCGGCTTCGACGCCGTTACCGGCCAAGCGTTCCTGCGCGGCGTCGGCGTCGTCCTTGCGGTCGAATGGGCCGAGGCGGACACGAAAAACCGTGCGGCCCGACTGTTCTCGCTCGGTGACCTTGGCCGCCAGGCCCATCAAGCCGACGCGGGCGCGTTGCTGTTCGGCGTCTTCAGCCCGGGCATAGGCCCCGACCTGGACGAAGTAGGTGAACGCGTCGACGCCGGGTTTGGTGGACTTGAGCACCGCGGCGCTGCCTGCCGGCTTGGCCGCAGGGATCGTGGCGGCCGGCGGGACCACGGCGGTGGCCGGTTCTCGGGGCGGGGTTGCCGCAGGTGCTGGCGTCGGTGTGGCCGTCGGCAGCGGCGCGGTCTTGATGGCCGGCTTGTTGGCCAGCGGCGCGTTCGGATCCCAGTTCTTGTTGCGCTCGGTTTCGGCCGCGTCTTGTTCGGCCGTGCGTTGCGGCACCTTGTTGACGAAGGGCACCGGCACCTTGGTCACATACAGCGCCACGCCAAGCGCGAGCGCCAGGCCGGCCAGCAGGCCAACGATCAATCCGAGGGCGAAGCCACCACGTTGCAGGGTCATGCTTGGGTTTCCAGTGCGGGTGGGGGGGTGTCGCGGTCCATGCGCTCGGGGGCCGAGACGCCAAGCACGGCCAGCGCATTGCGCAGCACCTGCGCCGTGGCCGACAACAGCGCGATGCGGGCGCAGGCCAGCGCCGCGTCATCGACCAGGAAGCGTTCGGCGGCGTAGTAGCTGTGAAACGCCGCCGCCAGGCCGCGCAGGTAGAAGGCCACGTCGTGCGGCGCCAGGCCGGCGGCGGCGCGCTGCAGCATCGCCGGGTAGGCGGCGAGCTCCAACATCAGCGCGGCTTCCGTGGGGGCGGTGAGCAGCGCCAAGTCGGCACTGGCGAGCGCCGACAGATCGCGGCCCTTGTCGCGATACTGGGCCAGCACCGAACAGATGCGCGCATGCGCGTACTGCACATAGAACACCGGGTTGTCGTCGTTCTGCGCCAGCGCCAGGTCGAGGTCGAAGGTGTACTCGGTGTCGGCCTTGCGGCTGATCAGGAAGAAGCGCACCGCGTCGCGGCTGGTCCAGTCGATCAGGTCGCGCAGCGTGACAAAGCTGCCGGCGCGCTTGGACAGCTTGACCTCCTGGCCGCCGCGCATCACGGTGACCATCTTGTGCAGCACATAGTCCGGGAAACCGGGCGGCACGCCCAGGCCTGCGGCCTGCAAGCCGGCGCGCACGCGGGCGATCGTGCCGTGGTGGTCGGTGCCCTGGTAGTTGACGCACTTGGCATAGCCGCGCGCGAACTTGTCGAGGTGGTAGGCCACATCGCCCACGAAATAGGTGTAAGTGCCGTCTGACTTGCGCATGACGCGGTCTTTGTCGTCGCCGAAGTCCGTGGTCCGCAACCACAGAGCACCATCGCTCTCGTAGGTCTTTCCCGAGGCCACCAGGCGCGCCACCGTGCTCTGGATCTTGCCGGAAGCGTAAAGACTGGATTCGAGGAAATAGCTGTCGAAGCGCAGGCCGAAGGCCTGTAGATCTAGGTCTTGCTCGTGGCGCAGGTAGGCCACCGCGAACTGGGCAATGCTGTCGAGATCGGTCTTGTCGCCCGAAGCCGTGAACTCGCGGTCGTCGGCCTTGACGGTTTTCTTCGCCGCGAAATCGGCGGCGATGTCGGCGATGTAGTCGCCGTTGTAGGCCGGCTCGGGCCAGCCGCCGTCACCGGGCCTCAGGCCCTCCAGACGCGCCTTGACCGAGGCCGCGAGCGTGGCGATCTGCACGCCGGCGTCGTTGTAATAGAACTCGCGCGTGACGCTCCAGCCCTGGCTGGCGAACAGGCTGCACAGCGCGTCGCCGAGTGCGGCCTGGCGCGCGTGGCCCAGGTGCAGCGGACCCGTCGGGTTGGCCGAGACGAACTCGACCAGCGCGCGCTGGCCGTTGGCCGGTTGCAGACCGAAGCGCTCGCCGTCGCGCAGCACCTCGGCGACCACGGCCTGCTTGGCCGCGGCCGACAGACGCAGGTTGATGAAGCCGGGGCCGGCGATCTCGAGGGCGACCACCCAGCGCTGCACCGCCGGCTGGCGCTGCAAGGCGGCGATGAGTTGCTCGGCCAGGGCGCGCGGGTTGCGCTTGCTGGCACGCGCCAAGGGCATTGCCGCGGTGATGGCCAGGTCACCATGCGCGGCCTGCTTCGGCGACTCGAAGGCCAGTGCCAGGCCATGCCCGGGCGCCGTCTCGGCCACAGCCTGGCGCAGCGCGGCGAGCAGCTCTTGCTGGGCTTGGATCATGGCGGCGATTCTACGTACCCGGATTAACACGGCTGGAATTGCAACCCGCGGTCGCCTTCGGTTACGCGGCCTGCTGCGGACTAGCAAAAAATGGGTGGGCAGATGGTGCTTGTTCGGCCCACCAGCGGGGCCCGACTGTGGAGAAGATCACGTTCGGCGCACCTGCCGCTGCACAACAATGTCCAAAGCCCTGCTCCTGCCCACCCGACACGCCATGCGCACCGTCGCCACGCGGCCGCCGAAGCTGCCTCGCCACATCGGCCCGTACCGCGTGCTCGGCCGCCTCGGCGAGGGCGCCACCAGCGAGGTCTTCCACGCCCGCGACGATTTTCATGGCCGCGACGTGGCCCTCAAGTGCGTGCGCGCGCCGCTGGCGGCCAGCCCGGACGGCTTCGGCGGAGCCCATTACTACGAGCGCTTCTTTGCCGCCGAGGCCGCCCTGGTCGGCCGCCTAAACCACCCGAACGTGGTGCAGATCTTCGACGCCGTGGCCGACCCGGAACAGCCGTTCCTGGTGATGGAGTACGTACCGGGCACCACGCTGCGCAGCTTTTGCCGCCCCGACGCATTGCTGTCGCTGGAGCAGATCGTCGAAATCGGTTTCAAATGCGCCATGGCGCTGGGCTATGTCCACCGCCAGGGTTTGATCCACCGCGATGTCAAGCCGGCCAATCTGCTGGCGGTGATGGCTGGCGACCAGGTGGTCGACGTCAAGATCACCGACTTCGGCAGCGTGATGCAGCTCGACGCCGAGCGCACCCAGGTCCACCGCGTCGGCTCGCTGGCCTACATGTCACCCGAGCAGCTCGACGGCGGCACGCTCGGCTGCGGCGCCGACATCTACTCGCTGGCCGCCGTGCTGTACCACCTGGTGGCCGGGCGGCCGGCGTTCGAGGGCCCGACCCAACCGGCCCTGATGCACCAGATCTTCAATGAACTACCGGCGACGCTGGTCGGCCTGCGCGACGGCGTGCCGGCCAGCCTGGACGCGCTGATCCGCGGTGCGCTGGCCAAGCTGCCCGCTGAACGCCCAGCCACCTGGGAGGCATTCGCCGAGGGCCTGTCGGGCCTGGTCGCGCGCCGCGAGGTGCCGCGCGGCCGGCTGCAAGGCGTGCTCGATTCGGAGCGATTCACCCTGCTGCGCGCGCTGGAGTTCTTTGCCGACTTCGGCGATGTCGAGTTGTGGGAGGTGGTGCACCGCGCCGCCTGGCAGCGCTTTGCCTTCGGCCACGCGCTGTACAAGAAGGGCCAGCCTGGCGGCAGCTTTCATATCCTGGCGCAAGGCGAGGTCGAGGTCTTTCGCGACGGCCGCAAGGTGGCCCAGCTCGGCCACGGCACCTCGGTGGGCGAGATGGCCTACCTGGCGCCGAGCGCCGAGTTGCGCCTGCACCGTGCCGACGTGATCGTCTCGGCGCCCTGCACCACGGTGTCGTTCACCGCCGAGTCGCTGGGCCAGTTGTCGCCCGGAACACGGCACCGTTTCGACGACGCCTTCATCAAAGTGCTGGTGCGGCGGCTGCACGCGGCGCACGAAACGCTCGATCACCCGCGGCGCATTCTTTGAGGTCTTTGCGTCGGCTCGGTGCACGCTGCGCGCACGCCACGCGTTGCAGCCCTTGCCGGGGAGGGCAGCGTCTGCTTCAATCCGGCGCGGCAATCGTGCCCAACGACTGAGAATGACGGAGAAACCCATGAAACTGACTACCTGCGCCATCGCCCTGGCTTTTGCTGTATTGGCCGGCCCCTCATTGGCAGCCAGCCACGCGGCTGCGGCGCCGATGGCCGACAAGAAGCCCACCGCCCAGCAAGGCAAGATGGCCACCTGCAACAAGGACGCCGCCGAGAAGAAGGGCGACGAGCGCAAGGCCTTCATGAAGACCTGCCTGTCGGCCAAGCCCGCCGCTGCGCCGACCCAGCAATCGAAGATGAAGACCTGCAACAAGGACGCTGCCGAGAAGAAGGGCGACGAGCGCAAGGCTTTCATGAAGGATTGCCTGGGCAAGAAAGCCTAGGCTTTCAACGCTCCCATCAACAAGCCCGGCCATGCCGGGCTTGTGTGCTTTCAGGCGGGCTTGGCCGCCGCGGTCCAGTAGGCCGCATCGGCCCAACTGTGCTTGAGGAAATCGATCCACAGCCGCACCCGCAGCGGCAGGTGTTTGCGCTGCGGGAACACCGCATAAATGCCATTGGGCGGCGCGGCGAAGTCGTCGAGCAGGCTGACCAGGCGGTTGCTGGCGATGTCGTCGTCGACCTCCCAGGTGCTGCGCCAGGCCACGCCCAGGCCCTGCACGCACCAGTCATGCAGCACCTGGCCGTCGCTGCAATCGAGCCGGCCGTTCGGGCGCAGGTGGGTCACGGCGCCATCGACGCTGAAGGCCCAGCCTCGCGTCTGGCTGGCGTCGGAGCTAAGCGTCAGGCATTCATGGCGCTGCAGCTCGGTGGGTGACTTGGGCGTGCCGGCGCGCTTGAGATAGGTCGGTGCGGCCACGCACAGCCGGCGGTTGTCGGCCAGGCGCACGCTGACCAGGCTCGAATCGGGCAGGTCGCCCACGCGCACGGCGCAGTCGAAGCCCTCGTTGACGATGTCGACTACGCGGTCCGACAGGTTCAACGAGATATGCACCTCGGGGTGCTGGGCGAGGAACTTCGGCACCATCGGGGCCACATGGCGGCGCCCGAAGCCGGCCGGCGCAGCGACACGCAAGTAACCACTGGCTTTCACACCTCCCGCGCTGACGCTGGCTTCGGCATTGGCCAGGTCGGCGATCACGCGCTGGCAATCGTCGAGAAAGGCGCTGCCTTCGTGGGTCAGGCTGATGCGCCGCGTGGTGCGCACGAGCAGCTTCACGCCCAGCCGTTCTTCGAGCGCGTCGATGCGCCGGCCGATCACCGCCGGCGCCACGCCCTCGGCATTGGCGGCTGCGGTCAGGCTGCCTTTGGCGGCGACGGAGGCGAAGGACTCGATCTGCTTGAGCTTGTCCATGGCGCTCGATTTTGCATCCAAGTCATCAATCCCAGCCGTTTTCGGCACTTAATGCCGACCCGCATAGCGAATAGATTGCGCTGATGGAAAACCAGGCTGGTGTGCCGCGCGCCGTTTTGTTCGATGCCTACGGCACGCTGTTCGATGTCTACAGCGTGGGCCTGCTCGCCGAGCAGCTCTTCCCCGGCCACGGTGAGCGCCTGGCGCTGCTCTGGCGCGACAAGCAGATCGACTACACGCGGCTGTAGACGATGAGCGGGCGCTACAAGCCGGTCTGGGAAGTCACGCGCGCCGGCCTGCGCTATGCCGCGGCGCGCCTGGCATTGCCGCTCGACGCCGCCGCCGAAGACCAGTTGATGAACCAGTACCGGCACCTCAGCGCGTTCCCGGAGAACCGCGATGTGCTGGTGGAGTTGAAGCGCTGCGGCATCCCGGCCGGCATCCTGTCCAACGGCGATCCCGAGATGCTCGCCGTGGCGGTCAAGAGCGCCGGCTTTGCCGAGCTGTTGTCGCCCATGCTGTCAGTGCACGGCGTGCAGCGCTTCAAGACCGACCCCGCCGCGTACGCGCTCGGCCCGCAGGCACTCAGGCTGCCAGCCCGCGAGATTCTGTTCGTCTCCAGCAACGGCTGGGACGCGATCGGCGCCACCTGGTTCGGCTACACCACGCTATGGGTCAACCGCGCCGGCCTGCCGCTCGAGCAGCTCGACACCGCGCCCACGCGTACCGGCCGCAGCCTGCGCGATGTCCTCGATTTCTTTCCTGTGTGAATGACCATGACCGACCGCACCACGATCCACCGCCTCCACATCGCCACGCCGCTGCTGCGCTTCATCGACGAACAGGTGCTGCCTGGCACCGGTGTCGAGCGCGCTGCTTTCTGGCAAGGCTTCGACGCGCTGGTGCACGAGCTGGCACCTAAGAACGCCGCCCTGCTGGCCGAGCGCGACCGCTTGCAGCGCGAGCTCGACACCTGGCATGCCGCACACCCCGGGCCGATCGCCAACATGCGCGCTTACCGCGCCTTTCTCGAACGCATCGGCTACCTGGTGCCGGTGCCGGCCCGCGTGCGCGTGACGACGAAGAACGTCGACGCCGAACTGGCGCGCCAAGCCGGCCCGCAACTGGTGGTGCCGATCACGAACGCGCGCTACGCACTCAACGCCGCCAACGCGCGCTGGGGCTCGCTGTACGACGCGCTGTATGGCACCGATGCGCTGCCCGAGAGCGGCGGCGCGCAAAAAGGCCGCGGCTACAACCCGCTGCGTGGCGCCAAGGTCATAGCGTACGCGCGCCATGTGCTCGACCGTGTTGCGCCCTTGAAGAAGGGCTCGCACATCGATTCGACCGGCTACCGCGTCGAGACCGGCCAGTTGGTCGTCGCATTGAAAAACGGCGCCGTGAGCCTGCTGGCCAAGGCCGCGCAGTTCGTCGGCTACCAGGGCCACGCCGCGGCCCCCACATCGGTGCTGCTGTCTCACAACGGATTGCACCTGGACCTGCGCATCGACCGCAGCACCGCCATCGGCGCCAGCGACCCCGCGGGCGTGGCCGACCTGGTGCTCGAAGCGGCGCTGTCGACGATCCTCGACCTCGAAGACTCGGTGACGGTGGTCGACGCCGACGACAAGGTGCAGGCCTACACCAACTGGCTCGGCATCCTCAAAGGCACCCTGACCGAGCCGGTGACCAAGGACGGCAAGACCTTCACGCGCGGGCTCAATCCCGACCGCCGCTACACCGCGCCGGCCGGCCAAGGTGACGTCGTGCTGCACGGCCGCTCGCTGCTGTTCGTGCGCAACGTCGGCCACCTGATGACGAACCCGGCCGTGCTGTGGAACAACGGCCAGGAGATTCCCGAGGGCATTCTCGATGCCGTCGTAACGACAACGATCGCGATCCATGACCTGCGGCGCAAGGGCAACAGCCGCACCGGCTCGGTCTATATCGTCAAGCCGAAGATGCACGGCCCGGCCGAAGTGGCGTTCGCCAGCGAGCTGTTCGGCCGCGTCGAAGCCCTGCTCGGCCTGCCGACGAATACCGTCAAGCTCGGCATCATGGACGAAGAGCGGCGCACCAGCGTCAACCTCAAGGCCTGCATCGCCGCCGCTGGCGCGCGCGTGGCCTTCATCAACACCGGCTTTCTCGACCGCACCGGCGACGAGATGCACAGCGCCATGCTTGCCGGCCCGATGCTGCGCAAGGGCGACATGAAATCGAGCGCCTGGATCCAGGCCTACGAGCGCAGCAATGTGCTGGTCGGGCTGGAATGCGGCCTGCGCGGCAAGGCGCAAATCGGCAAGGGCATGTGGGCCATGCCCGACCTGATGGCGGCGATGCTGGCGCAGAAGATCGCCCACCCGCTGGCTGGCGCCAACACCGCCTGGGTGCCTTCGCCAACGGCCGCCACCTTGCACGCGTTGCACTACCACCAGGTCGATGTCTTCGCGGTGCAGAAGCAACTTGAAGCGATCGACATCGCGGCCAGCCGCGACGCGCTGCTCACCGGCCTGCTCACCATTCCGGTGGTCAAAACGCCGAAGTGGTCGGCCGCCGAGATCCAACAAGAACTCGACAACAACGCCCAGGGCATCCTCGGCTATGTCGTACGCTGGGTCGACCAGGGCGTGGGCTGCTCGAAGGTGCCCGACATCCACAACATCGGCCTGATGGAAGACCGCGCCACGCTGCGCATCTCGTCCCAGCACATTACCAACTGGCTGCGCCACAGCATCGTGAGCGCCCCGCAAGTGCGCGCCACCTTCGAGCGCATGGCCGCGGTCGTCGATGGCCAGAACGCGGGTGACCCGCTGTACAAGCCGATGGCCGGGCACTTCACGACTTCAGCCGCGTACCAGGCCGCCTGCGATCTGGTGTTCAAAGGCGAACAGCAACCAAGCGGCTACACCGAGCCGCTGCTGCACGCCTGGCGCTTGAAAGTCAAATCGTCGACCGCCGCGTGACCGCGCCCTGGCTGCGCTCGCGCTGGCCTTGGCAGGCCACGCAGCGCAGCGCCCAGGGCTCGAGCTTGAGGCGGTCGAACGGGATCGCCGCGCCGCAGTCAGCGCATTGGCCGAAGCTGGCGTCATGCACGCGGGCCAAGGCGTCGCTGACGGCACCGAGCTCTTCGATCTCGCGGTCGACGCGGGCCAGCTCGATCTCGCGGTCAGCGTCGCGTTGCGGCGCATCGTCGCCGTCTTGCTGCAATCCGGCGCGGGCCTGCTCGGCGCGGCTGGTGCCGCCGGAGTGCAGCGCCATGCGGCGGTCGAGTTCGTGCTGGCGCATATGTAGCAATTGCTGCAACAACGCGCGTTGGCCCGGACTCAGGAAAGGCGACATGGCAGATTTCTCACGGTCACTCGGGCGCCATCGTCGCGCGAGTGCCGCGCAGCGGGTTTGACGACGATCAACGTCGCGGCCGCCGACCTGCCGCACCCGGCGCGCCCGGCCTGCCTAGAATGGCCGGCCTTTGGCCGCTGCCTTGACCCTGCCCCCTTCATCCTGTGATGTGCTCGTCGTCGGTGCCGGCCCGGCCGGCAGCGCCTGTGCGCAGCAACTCGCGCGCGCCGGATTCAACGTCGTGCTGGCCGACCAATACGAGTTCCCGCGCGACAAGGTCTGCGGCGACGGCCTGATCCCCGATGCCCACACCGCCTTCGGCCGCCTGGGCGTCTACCAGGAGGTGATGCGCGCTGCGCAGCGGGCCACGCATGTGGCCTGTATCGCGCCGCGCGGCGGCCGCGTCGATGTGCCCGGCCGGGTGGCGGTGCTGCCGCGCGTCGAGCTCGACGACATCCTGCGCCGCGCCGCCGTGGCCGCGGGTGCGCGCTGGCTGGCACCGGCGCGCTTCGAAGCGCCGCTGTTCGACGGGCAGCGCGTTTACGGCGCGCGGCTCAAATGCGGCGACACGCTGCACGAAGTTCGCGCCCAGTGGGTGGTGCTGGCCACCGGCGCGGTGCCGCAGGCCTTGATCGCGGCCGAGATGTGCGAACGCCGCACACCCAGCGGCGTGGCCCTGCGCGGCTATGTGCGCAACCTGGCGATGGTCGGGCGCATCACCGCGCTCGAAGTGCTGTGGCACAAGCAACTGGCCAAGGGCTACGGCTGGATCTTCCCCTGCCCGAACGGCGTCTTCAACATCGGCGTCGGCCTGGCGCAAAGTCACACGCGCGGCCGCGATGGCCGCGAAGCGATGGCTGAGGACGTCAACCTGCGGCAGATGTTCGACCGCTTCTGCGAGATCTACCCGCCGGCCGCCGAGCTGGTCAAGAGCGGCGAGAAGCTCGGGCCGCTCAAAGGTGCGCCGCTGCGCTGCTCCCTGGACGGCGCGCGCTATTCGCGCCCCGGCCTGCTGGTCACTGGCGAGGCCGCGGGCGCCACCTATGCCTTCACCGGCGAAGGCATCGGCAAGGCGATGGAAACCGGCATCCTGGCGGCCGAGACCATCGCCGAGGGCCGCGACACCCTCCTCACCGACGCCCAACTGCGCGCCCGCTACGAAGCTTCGTTGCTGGCCCTGAAGCCGCGCTTCGAGCTGTACGCGCGCGCCAACAGCGTCAACGACCACCCCTGGTTGGCCGACCTGCTGATCTGGCGCGCACGCAAGAGCCCGCGCGTGCTGCGCCGCATGAGCGCGGTGCTGGAGGAAAAGGGCAACCCGGGCAACCTGATTTCGCTGCGCGGCTTTGCGCGCCTGTTCCTGCCGATTCCCTGAGCCGCGGCGCCATGTGCCAACTGCTCGGCATGAACGCCAACACGCCGACCGACGTGTGCTTCAGCTTCGCCGGCCTGGCCCAGCGCGCCGACGAACACAAGGACGGCTTCGGCATCGCCTTCTTCGAAGACCGCGGCCTGCGCTACTTCGTCGACCACCACAGCGCCCGCGCCTCGCCGGTGGCCGAGCTGGTGACGCGCTACCCGATCAAGAGCGACAACGTCATCGCCCACATCCGCAAGGCCACCCAAGGCCGGGTGGCCTTGGAGAATACCCACCCGTTCGTGCGCGAGCTGTGGGGTCGCTACTGGGTCTTCGCCCACAACGGCGACCTGAAGGACTTCCAGCCGCGGCTGCACGCCGCCTTCCGTCCGGTTGGCGACACCGACAGCGAGCGCGCCTTCTGCTGGCTGATGCAGGAGCTGGCCAAAGCCCATGCCAGCGTGCCCAGCGTGGCCGAGCTCAGCCACACCCTGCGCGAGCTGATGCCCACCATCGCCGCGCACGGCCCCTTCAACGGCCTGCTGTCCAACGGCCAGGCGCTGTGGGCGCATTGCAGCACCCGGCTGGCCTGGGTCGCGCGGGCGAACCCGTTCTGCGCCGCAACGCTGGCCGACGACGACGTGACCGTCGACCTGGCCGCGATGACCTCGCCGACCGACCGGGTGGCCATCGTCGCCACCGAGCCGATGACCCGCAACGAAACCTGGAGCGCGATGCAGCCGGGCGAGTTGCGGGTGTTCGTCAACGGCACGGCCACCGCGTAATCACGCGGGCGGGCGCTCACTTTGGCGATCTGCAAGCAGCGGTTACGCCGCGCGTTGGCGAGAACTCTGCCCGCGCCGCGTCGGCCGGCTGCGCTATTCTGTCTGTGCAGATTTCCCACTCCCGCCCCACGACCAGGATCCCCATGAACCGACTTCGCTCCGCCCACCCGAATGCCTTGCTCGTCGCGTTGACCGCGGCAGCCCTCACCACCGCCTGCGGCGGCGGTGGCAGCAGCAGCGCCACCGGCACGCTGCGCCTGTCGCTCACCGACGCGCCAGCCTGCGGCTACGACAACGTGTGGGTGACTGTCGAAAAAGTGCGCGTGCACCAGAACGGCAGTGCCGGTGACGCCGACAGCGGCTGGTCCGAAGTGGTGCTGGGCACGCCCCGGCGCGTGGACCTGCTGACGCTGACCAACGGCACCCTCGAGCCGCTCGGTCAAACGGCGTTGCCGGCCGGCAGCTACAGCCAGATGCGGCTGGTGCTGGCAGCCAACACCGCCGCCAACCCGTTGGCCAATTCGATCAAACCGACCGGCGGCTCGGAGACTGCGCTAACCACGCCGAGCGCCCAGCAGAGCGGTTTAAAGATGAAGATCAAGATCGACGTGGCCGCCGACACCGTCGCCGATTTCGCGATCGACTTCGATGCTTGCAAGTCCTTCGTCAAGGCCGGCAATTCGGGCCAGTACAAGCTACAGCCGGTGCTGTCAGTGATCCCCGTCGTGTCCACGAGCATTGTCGGCTACCTCGACCTCTCGCTGGCCGTTACCGGCACGGCAGTATCGGCACAGGTCGGCGGGGTGCCGGTACGTGCCACGCCGCCCGACCCGACCGGCAGGTTCGTCCTCTCCCCGGTGGTCACTGGCACATACGACCTGGTGATCACCGCGACCGGTCGCGTCAATGCGGTGATGACCGGCGTGCCAGTCACCGCGGCCGGGATCACGACCGTCGGCAGCACCACGGCGCGCATCAACACGCCGCCGTCGCCGAGCTTCGCAGCGTCGGGCACGATCACCCCGGTCGGCAACGGCGGCGCGGTGCGCGCGACGCAGACCTTGACCCTCGGCCCGACGATCGAGGTGGCCTACGTCAATGCAGAGGCGCTCTTGGGTAACTACAGCCTGACCCTGCCGTCCGCTGCCCCGGCCAAGGTGCCTTACGCCGCCGGCGCAACGACGTTCACGTTCACCGACACCACGGCGGATGCCGGCAAGTACAGGCTCGAAGCCAGCGCGACCGTTGGCACCGCTGTCGTGACCAAGCCCGCTATCGACATCACGCCTGCGACACCCGTCAACAACTTCGCCTTCTGACCCACCCGGCGACTTGCTGAGCCGCCTGCGGCCCGCTTCGGCGGGCCCGTATCTTCTTGGCGGCCAACACGGCCCGCGCCGAGTCCCCCACGCAAGCCCGGATGGTCAGCGCAGGGTCGTTGGGCACAATCGCTCACACCTTGCCTCGACCGTCGGCCATGCGCGACCTGCCCGTTCCCCGCTTCGACACCTTCTACCGCTACGGCGAGCTGACGCGGCTGTTGTTCGATTACGCCGATGCCGTGCCGCAACTCATCAGCGTGCGCTCGCTGGGCAAGAGCCACGAGGGCCGCGACATCTGGGTGGTGGCCATCACCAACAGCGCCACCGGCATCGATACCGACAAGCCGGCGTTCTGGGTCGACGGCAACATCCACGCCGCCGAAGTCACCGCCAGCACCGCCTGCCTGTACTACCTGCACCAGTTGGTCAGTGGCCACGGCATCGATGTCGACATCACCCAGTTGCTCGACACCCGCTGCGTCTACCTCTGCCCGCGGCTGAACCCCGACGGCGCCGAGCTGGCGCTGGCCGAACGGCCGCGCCACATCCGCTCGTCGACGCGGCGCTACCCGTTCGACGAAGAGCCGGTCGAAGGGCTGACGATCGAAGACATCGACGGCGACGGTCGCATGCTGACGATGCGCCTGCGCGACCCGCATGGCGCCTACAAGAAGCACCCGACCGAGCCGCGCCTGATGGTGGCGCGCGAACCCGGCGAGTTCGGCGGCGACTACTACCGCCTGATGCCCGAAGGGCTGCTCACGCATTGGGACGGCCTGATGGTCAAGGTCAACCGTGACGCCGAAGGGCTGGACCTGAACCGCAACTTCCCGACCCAATGGCGGCAGGAGTTCGAGCAGGTCGGCGCCGGCCCCTTCCCCACCAGCGAGCCCGAAGTGCGGGCGATGGTGGCCTTCATCACCGGCCACCGCAACATCGGTGCGGCGGTGAGCTTTCACACCCACAGCGGCGTGATCCTGCGGCCGATGGGCACGCAGAGCGACGACGACATGGTCCCCGAAGACCTGTGGACCTACAAACGCTTTTCCGAGATCGGTGAGAAGCTCACCGGCTACCCGGCCATCAGCATCTGGCACGACTTCAAGTACCACCCGAAAGAAGTCATCACCGGCACGCAAGACTGGGTCTATGAACACCTAGGTGCGCTGTTCTGGACGGTGGAGTTGTGGGCGCCAAACAAGGAAGCCGGCATCACCGACTATGACTGGATCCACTGGTACCGCGACCACCCGGTCGAAGACGATTTGAAGCTGCTGAAATGGAGCGACGAGCAGTGCGCCGGCCAGGCCTATGTCAACTGGCAGCCCTTCATGCACCCGCAGTTGGGCCCGGTCGAAATCGGCGGCTGGGACAAGATGAATTTCTGGCGCAACCCGCCGCCGCATCTGCGCGAGCGTGAGGCCGCGCGTTTCCCGGCCTGGCTGACGCAGATCGCGCTTTCGTTGCCCAAGCTCGAGATGCTGCGCACCGAAGTGCGTGCGCTGGGCCCCGACACCTGGCGCATCCGCTTCGCGGTCGCCAATAGCGGCTGGCTGCCGGCCTACGTGACCCAGCGCGCGCTCGAGCGCAAGACCGTGCGCGGCGTGATATTCGAGATCCACCTGCCCGAGTCACCCGAGGTCTCGCTGATCAACGGCAAGTACCGCCAGGAAGGGCCGCAGCTCGAAGGCCATGCGCCCAAGAGCAGCCAACTGGCCTTCCTGCCACCGCGCGACGTGACCGCCGACCGCGCCGTGGCCGATTGGGTCGTGCGTGCACCCAAGGGCACGCGCGTGGGCCTGAGCGCGCAGGCCGACCGCGCGGGCACCGTGCACGGCGAAGTCACGCTGGATTGAATCCCCGCTCGCGCCGCGCCGCCGACGGCCTGCGCTTCACGCCCCTTCCCAGATGACCTTCTTGCGCGCGCCGACCCAGCGCTCGTAGCGCGCGCCGTAGACCTCTTCGACATGATTGCGCTTGATCTTGAAGGTCGGCGTGATGAAGCCGTTGTCGACCGTCCAGGGCGTCGTCACCAGCACCACGCAGTCGAGTTGCTCGTGCGGGTCGAGCTGGGTGTTGATGGTCTTGAGGTGCTCGGCCATCGAGGCTTCGAGCGCCTTGCGGCCCTCGGCGTCGGCGGCCTGCGCAATGCCGTCGGCGTTGAGCATCACGATGCCCAGCGGCTGGCCGAGGTTGGCACCAGTGACGGCGCAGGCCTCGATGGCGTCATGCATCACCAGCCGGTCTTCGATCGGTGCCGGCGCCACGTACTTGCCCTTGCTGGTCTTGAACAGGTCCTTGACGCGGCCGGTGATCTTCAGGTTGCCTTCGGCATCGAGGCTGCCCTTGTCGCCAGTGCGCAGCCAGCCGTCGGCGGTGTAGGCCTCCTTGGTCAGCCCCGGCTCCTTGTAGTAGCCCAGCATCAGGCCCGGGCTCTTCATCTGGATTTCGCCGTCGGCGGGGGCGATGCGGCTCTGGACGCCGTCGTACGGCAGGCCCACCGTGCCCGGGCGCTGCTTGCCCGGCAGCGTGGCGTGGGAGATGCCGCAGTTCTCGGTCATGCCGTAAACCTCGACCAGGTCCAGGCCGAGCTTGTTGTACCAGCGCAGCAGGTCGGGC
>JANOKY010000401.1:0-1942 GCA_031419635.1 Burkholderiales bacterium
CTTCGGCCGCGGCGCGCAGGCTCTGGCGCAACTGAGATTCAACGCGGTCGAAGAACTGGTTCATGCGCGCGATCAGGCGCTCATGCTCGAACACCAGCGCATCGCCGACCATCACCCGCGTCATGCCCGGGTTCTTTTCGCCGAATTGCAGCACCACGGTGAGGATCTTGACGGCCTGCTGCGACGCCGAGGCCTCGCGCTCGACCACCTGGTTGATCAGCGTGAAGACGCTCGACTCGATGAACTCGATCAGGCCCTCGAACATCTGCGCCTTGCTGGCGAAGTGGCGGTACAGCGCCGCTTCGCTCACCGACAGCTTGGCGGCGAGTGCGGCGGTAGTGATGCGGTCGGCGCCGGGCTGCTCGAGCATCTGCGCCAGGGTCTGCAGGATCTGCACCCGGCGCTCGCCCGGCTTGGGGCGCTTGCGCACGCGCTCGGGCTTGGCCGCTGCGCTGTTGCTGCCCGCCGCTTCCACTGCGTCTTCGTCGTCCTCGGCAGCAGCGGCCGGTGGGTCAGGCAGGTCGGGTGTCACGGCAGGCGTCTTTTGCGCAACTGTTGGAGCGAAGAGATTCTTGCACACACGTATGCAGGCTTGCGGTGCAGGTAAACACCAACTTTCGCCGTCTGCGTGATGTGTTTCGCGGCCTGGCGTGTCCAGCGTTGCATCCACACCGTGGCCATGCCGACGCGCCGCGCCGCCTTTTGATGTACGAGGGTGTCCTCGACCAGCACGCATCGGCTCGGCGCCACGCCCAGGCGCACCGCCACGCGCCGCAACATCCGCGCATCGGGCTTGGGCCGCAGGTCGCCGAACATGTGCATATCCTCGATCGACAGCACAGCGTCGAACAGGCGGCCGATGCCCAGGGCCCCGAGCACGCGGTCGGTGTAGGCCCGCGGTGCGTTGGTCAGGATGACCTTGCGCCCCGGCAGGCGGGCCAGCGCGTCGAAATCGTGCGGATGGCCATGCACGCGCGCCTCCAGACCCGGCAGCCGGTGCGTGTCGTGCAGGAAATGCGCCGCCACGACAGCGTGGTGCCGCACCAGGCCGAGCAGCGTGGCGCCGTAGCGCCGCAGGTAATCGCCCCGCAGCGCATCGGCCTGCACGCCCGTGACGCCAAGCTCGCGCTCGATGTACGCCGACATGCCCTCGTTGATGCCGCCAAAGCTGGCGTGCGAGGCGTTGTGCAGGGTGTTGTCGAGGTCGAACAGCCAGACCCGTGAGCGGGCGATGCTCATTGCGAGCGGATCATGCTTCGACAGGCTCAGCACCGACGGCCACGATCGGCTCTCAGTGAGACCGGATCATGGTGCCGTAGGCCTGGTCGGTCAGGATCTCCAGCAGCATCGCGTGCGGCACGCGGCCGTCGATGATGTGCACCGCGTTGACGCCGCTCTTGGCCGCGTCCAGCGCGCCGGCAATCTTGGGCAGCATGCCGCCGGAGATGGTGCCGTCGGCGAACAGCTCGTCGATGCGGCGCGCGCTCAGGTCGGTCAGCAACTGGCCGTTCTTGTCGAGCACGCCGGGGGTGTTGGTCAGCAGCATCAGCTTCTCGGCCTTCAGCACCACGGCCAGCTTGCCGGCCACCAGGTCGGCGTTGATGTTGTAGCTCTCGTTGTGCTCGCCGAAGCCGATCGGGCTGATGACCGGGATGAACTGGTCGTCCTGCAAAGCCTTGACCACGCTCGGGTCGATCGAGGTGATCTCGCCGACCTGGCCGACGTCGTGCTCCTTGCTCGGGTCGTCCTTGTCGACCAGCTTCATCTGCCGCGCGCGGATCAGGCCGCCATCGCGGCCGGTCAGGCCCACGGCCTTGCCGCCGGCGGCGTTGATCAGGCCGACGATGTCTTGCTGCACCTCACCGGCCAGCACCCACTCGACGACGGCCATGGTCTCTTCGTCGGTGACGCGCATGCCCTGGATGAACTGGCCCTTCTTGCC
>JANOKY010000402.1:0-2146 GCA_031419635.1 Burkholderiales bacterium
CTGATGGTCAGCGAAGGGCCGTACACGCACCAGGCCAGCGACACGGCCTACCAGTTCGCCATGGCCGCCATCGCCAAGGGCCACGAAATCCAGCGCGTGTTTTTCTATCACGACGGGGTCTATAACGCGAGCCGGTTGACCGAGCCGCCGCAGGACGACCGCCACATCGTCAACCGCTGGTCGGCGCTGGCGGTCGAGCACAAGGTCGATCTCGTCGTCTGCGTCGCCGCCGCACTGCGCCGCGGCATCAAGGACGAGGTGCTGGCGCCGGGATTTCGCATCTCGGGCCTGGGCCAGTTGGTCGATAGCGGCATCAAGGCCGACCGCATGGTCACCTTCGGAGACTGAGCATGAAGAAATTCATGTTCGTCAACCGCAAGCCGCCCTTTGGCACGATCTACGCGCTCGAGAGCCTCGAGGTCGTGCTGATCGCCGCCACCTTCGACCAGGACGTGAGCCTGGCCTTCCTCGACGATGGCGTGTTCGAGCTGGTCAAGGGCCAGAACAGCAAGGCCATCGGCATCAAGAACCACTCGCCGAGCTACCGCGCGCTGGATGGCTACGACGTCGAAAAGCTCTATGTCGAACGCGAGTCGATGGAGATGCGCGGCTTGACCGAGGCCGATTTGCTGGTGCCGGTCGAGGTGCTATCGAGCGCCGAAATGGGCGAGTTGATGGCCGCGCAGGACGTGGTGCTGAGCTTCTGAAACCGAACCCGCCATGCTGCACATCGTCAACACGTCGCACACCCAGACCAACTCGCTGCAAAGCTGCCTGCGCCTGGCCCGGCCCGGCCACGCCTTGCTGCTGATCGAAGACGCCGTGTATGCCGCCACCGCTGCCGGCGCCGAGTCGGCGGGCCTGGGCGAGGCGCTGAACCAACTCAAGGTCTATGCCCTGCAGCCCGACGTCGAGGCGCGTGGCATGGCCGGCAAGCTGGCGGGTGGCGTCACGGCGATCGACTATGGCGGTTTCGTCGATCTCGTCGCCGAGCATCCGAACAATCAATCCTGGCTCTGACCGAGCCGCTCACCACGCATCCCGCACCAGGAGACCCCCATGGGCATCGAAGTCAACGGCACCACCTACGAGACCGACGAAGAAGGTTATCTGACGAACCTCAGCGAATGGACTGAGGACATCGGCAAGGCCCTGGCCGTCGGCGAAAACGTCGAGATGACGTCCGGCCACTGGGAGGTCGTCAATTTCCTTCGCGACTATTACAACGAGTACCAGATCGCCCCGGCCGTGCGCGTGCTGACCAAGGCCATCGGCAAACAACTCGGCGCCGACAAGGGCAACAGCAAGTACCTCTACGAGCTGTTTCCCTATGGCCCGGCCAAGCAGGCTTGCAAGATCGCCGGCCTGCCCAAGCCGACCGGCTGCGTGTAAGCAGCGCGCGGCTCGGTCCATAGCAGCGCGACACGCCGGCCATGAGCCTCTTGACGATCTTGTTCGCTGCGCTGCTGTACATCGCTGCGGCAGTCATGGTGATCGGCCTGGCGCTCAAGATTCGCAGCTACGTGCGTGTGCCTGCGCCGCTGAGAATTCCCACCACACCGGCGCCGACCACGTCCACTGGCGTAGCGCTGCGCCTGACGCGCGAAGTCGTCTTCTTCGAGAGCCTGTTCAAGGCCAGCAAGTGGACCTGGCTCTTCGGCTGGATGTTCCACGCCGCCTTGCTGCTGGTGCTGCTGCGCCATCTGCGCTACTTCCAGCAGCCGGTGTGGACACCGATCGTCTGGGTCCAGGCCGTCGGCATCTACGCCGGTTTCGCGATGGTGGCCGGGCTTGCGGGCCTGTGGGCCCGACGCTGGCTGGTCGATCGCGTTCGCTACATCTCGACGCCGTCGGACCATCTGCACCTGGCGCTGTTGCTGGCGATCGGCCTCACGGGACTGGGCATGCGCTTCGTCGCCCCGACCGACATCGTCGCCCTCAAGGCTTTCACGCTCGGGCTGCTGCGCCTGGACTTGCAGCCGCTGCCGGCCGACCCGCTGCTGCTGCTGCACCTGGCCCTGGTCGCGCTGCTGATGCTGGTGTTCCCGATCAGCAAGCTGTTGCATGCGCCGGGCCTGTTCTTCAGCCCGGGCCGCAACCAGGCCGACAACTCGCGCGAGACGCGCCATGTCGCGGCCTGGGCTGC
>JANOKY010000403.1:0-7163 GCA_031419635.1 Burkholderiales bacterium
CCAGCCCGCATGCAACACCGCCCCACCCAGCACCGCCAGCATGACCGGCCAGGTCAGGACCATCAAGGGGCTTGCTCTTCGGCGTCCAGCGGCGCCAGCACCGACTGGCGCAGGCGCGTCTGCGTCAGCGCGCCGGCCGAATCGAGGATCGGGTAGGCGCTGGAGCAGATGTGCGAGTTGATGCGCTTCAGGTCGCTGATCAGGTCCAGATGCAGCGAGCTGGTTTCGATGCTTTGCGCCGAGCGGTCTTGCAGTCGCGCAATGTGGGTGGCGGCATACTCGCGCTCCAGATCGCCGAAGCGGGTTTTCTCTTCGAGCAGCTTGCGAGCGTCGCGCAGATCGCCGTTGAGGAACACGCTCATGCCCAGCCGCAGGTTGGTGACCAGGCGCTCGTGCAGGTGGCAGATCTCGCCCATGCCGGCATCGGAGAAGCTGCGATTCGGGCGGATCTTCTTGTCTTCCAGATCTTGCAGCACGCGCTCGATGATGTCGCCGATCTGCTCCATATTGATGGTGAACGACATCACGTCGGCCCAGCGCCGGCCCTCACGCTCCGACAGCGCCTCGCGCGAGACCTGGGTCAGGTACAGCTTGATCGACGTGTACAGGCCATCGACCAGATCGTCCATCTGGCGCAGGCGCTTGGCCAGGTCGAGGTCGTTGTCGCGCAGCACCGGCAGGATGCCGCGCAGCATGGTCTCGACCACATCGGCCTGGTGCAGGGCTTCGCGCGCAGCGCAACTGATGGCCAGCGACGGCGTGGCCAGCGCCGAAAGGTCGAGGTGCTGCGGCCGCTCGGTGCCGCTGGCGCGCGGCGCCTTGAACCAACGCTCGAGCGCACGCGCCAGCACACCGGTGAAACCGATGAAGAGCACGGCCATGGCGACGTTGAAGGCCAGGTGGAACAGCACCACCTGCTGGTGCACGGTACCGACCCATTGCTGCAGCTCGCGGTGCACCGGGCCCAGCAGCGGCAACATCACCAGGCAGCCCGCGATCTTGAATATCAGGTTGCCGATCGGCAGGCGCCGCGCGGCAACGGGGCTCTTGGCCGTGGACAGCACCGCCAGCAGGCCGCTGCCGATGTTGGCGCCGAGCACCAGGCCCAGGGCCACGCTGGCCGGCACCATGCCCGAGCCGGCCAGCGTGGCCGTGAGCAGCACGATCGCCAGGCTGGAATACGACAGCACGGTCAGCGCCGCGCCGACGACGATGTCGAGCAGCACCTCGTTGGGCAGCGCCGCCAGCAGCCCGCGCACGGCCGGCGACTCGACCAGCGGCCGCGTGTTCTGCACGATCAGTTGCAGCGACAGCAGGATCAGGCCCAGGCCGATGGCGACGCGGCCGAGGTGGCCGGCGGTGGTCTTGTCGCGCGTGATGTAGAGCACCACGCCGACGAAGATCAGCAGCGGCGACAACCACGACAGGTCGAACGAGAACACCACCGCCATCAGGCTGGTGCCGACATCGGCGCCGAGCATCGCCGCGAGCGCGGCGCTCAGCGGCACCAGGTTGCGGCCGAGGAACGAGGCCATGATCAAACAGGTGGCCGTGCTCGACTGGATCATGCTGGTGACGCCCAGCCCCGCCAGCAGCGCCTTGCCCTGCGAGCCCATGCTTTGCGCCAGCACCCGGCGCAGGTTTTCGCCGAGCACACGCAGGATGCCGGTGCGCACGATCTGCGTGCCCCACACCAGCAGGGCGATCGCGGCGAACAAATTCAGCAGGTGGATCATTCAGCTCCAGGGCAGCGAGTAGGTCTTGAGATTGGTGAAGCTCTTCATCGCTTCCTGCACGCCTTCCTTGTAGCCCAGGCCCGAATCCTTGATGCCGCCGAAGGGGGTGAGCTCGAGCCGGTAGCCAGGCACTTCGCGCACGTTGACGGTACCGACATGCAGTTCGTTGACGAAACGCGTGATCACGTCCATGCGGTTCGTGCAGACCGATGATGACAGACCGTAAGCTGTGCCGTTGGCGATGGCGATGGCGTGATCGACATTGCGGAAGGCGATGATCGGCGACACCGGGCCGAAGGTTTCTTCGCGCACCAACGTCATCGAAGGGTCGACGCGGTCGAGCACCGTCGGTGAATACAGCGCACCCTCGCGCCGGTTGCCCAGCAGCAGGCGCGCGCCCTGCGCCACGGCCTCGTTGACGCGGGCTTCGAACAGCCGCGCGGCAGCTTCGTCGATCACGCATCCCATCTCGACTTTCGGGTCGCTGGGGTCGCCGTAGCTCCAGGCGCGGCTCTTCTCGACCACCAGTTCGGTAAATCTTGCAGCGACGGCCTCGTGCACCAGCATGCGCTTGACCGCCGTGCAGCGCTGGCCTGAGTTCTTGTAGGAGCCCTGCACTGCCAGCGACGAGGCTTCATCGAGGTCGGCGTCGTCCATCACGATGATCGGGTCGTTGCCGCCGAGTTCGAGCACGATGCGGCGGTAGCCGGCTTTGGTAGCAATGTATTTGCCGATTGGCACGCCGCCGGTGAAGGTGATGAGATCGACATTCGGATTGGTGAGCAGCTCGTCGGCGATCTCCTTCGGGTCACCGGTGATCATGCTCAGCATCGGCGGTGGCAGGCCGGCTTCATAGAGCAGGTCGGCGAACAGCAGCGCCGACAACGGCACTTTCTCTGATGGTTTCAAGACCATGCGGTTGTTGGTGGCCACCGACGGCACCACCTTGTGCGCCACCTGGTTCATCGGGTGGTTGAAGGGCGTGATCGCGCTGATGACGCCGAGCAGCGGCTCGCGCAGCGTGTGCACGCGCCGCTTGCGGCCGTGCGGCGTGATGTCGCAGGAAAAGGTCTGACCGTCGTCGCGCAGACACTCATTGGCGCCGAACATCAGCACGTCGGCCACGCGGCCGGCTTCGTAGACGGCGTCCTTCATCGCGATGCCGGCTTCCGACGAAATCAGCGCAGCGATCGCGGCCGTGCGCTCGCGAACCAGCGCCGCGGCCTGGTTCAGGATGTTGCTGCGCTCGAAGCGCGTCAGCCGCGATTTGTAGTTCTTCGCGATCTCGAAGGCGCGGCGCACCTCGTCGAGCGTGGCCTTGGCCACCGTGCCGATGCATTCGCGCGTGAACGGGTTGTGGACACTGATAACGCGGTCGCCGCCGCGATCAGCGCCGATCTTCTCGCCGGCGATTCGCAGGGCTTCGATGCGCATGGCGTCAGCTCGAGCTACTGCGCGCGGTTGAGCGCCAGATCGAAGGCGTCGAAGTTGCGCCAGCGCCGGCCTTCTTCGAGCCCGGCGATCGGGCGATTGATGATTAACGGCACGCGCTGCTCCGATACGCCGCCATGCGAGCGCAGCGGCACTTCGAGCGCCGACAGGTCGTGGCGCGCCGCCGCGGTGCCGATCACCACCGAGCGCTCCGACACCACCACCAGATCGCCGATGCGATCGGCCGGCAGCTCGAAGGCTTCTGCCGCCTCGCTGCGCGTGAGCACGCGCTCGATGCCGCGCAGTTGGGCGATCTGCGCCGCCGCGTCACCGACAACTTTCGCCGGCAGGTAGACGGTGGCGAACGAGCCCAGCGCGCCATGGTGCACGACATACGGGTCGGTGATCGGCAGGATCGTGCGCGCAACGCCCGCGCCGAGCCAGGCGTCGAGCCGGTCTTGCAGGTAGATCACGTCGGGCGTGCCGTCCATCTTCGTCTTGGCGTTCATGCCGTGGTCGGCGGTCAGCGCAATCACGCAACCCATCGCGTCGAGCGTGGCCAGGTAGCCGTCCATCATCGCGTAGAAAGCGTTGGCGCCGGGCATGCCGGGGGCGTGCTTGTGCTGGATGTAGTCGGTGGTTGAAAGGTACATCACATCGGGCCGGCGGGTTTGCATCAGGCGCACGCCGGCAGCGAAGACGAACTCCGACAAAGCCGCGCTGTAGACATCGGGCAGCGGCTGTCCGACCAGCGACAGGACACCCTCGATGCCGTTCTCGGCTTCGGTGGCCGCATCGGCCTTCTCCGACGAGAAGCAGATGCCGCGCATGCCCTTGCCGAGAAGCTTGCGCAGCTTGTCCTTGGCGGTGACGACCGCACAGCGTTGACCCGCATCGGCCAAGGCCGCCAGGATGGTCGGCGCGCGCAGCCACTTCGGGTCGTTCATCATGACTTCGCTGCCGCTCTCGACATCGAACAGGTAGTTGCCGCAGATACCGTGGACGGAGGGCGGCGCGCCGGTGACGATCGACAGGTTGTTCGGGTTGGTGAAGCTCGGCACCACGCAGTCGGCGGTCAGCGCCGTGCCCTGGGCCAGGGTGCGTTTCAGCCACGGCGTGTGGCCGCCGGCGACGGCCTGGGCCAGGTAGTCGGGCTCGCAGCCGTCGACGCAGACGACCACCGTGGGTTGGCGCGGCAGCGCGTAGCGCCGGCCGTTCACGTCAACATTCGCTTCAAGCATGGAGGGCCTTCTTTGCAGCGCGCTTGGGCAGCTGCGGCGTGTTGTTGCGCAGGGTGCGGTTCTTGCTGTCCAGTACATGCTGGCGCATCGCCTGGCCGGCGGCATCGGGGTCGCCGCTGGCGATGGCCTTGACGATGGCGCGGTGCTCGCCGGCCGAGATCGGCAGCAGCTTGGCGTCGGCCAGGTTCATGCGCCGGAACAGCGACAGCTCGTTGATCAGGCGGCGGTAGATCGAGGTCAGCTTGCGGTTGCCGGCGAACGCCACCAGCTTGTCGTGGAAGTCGAGGTTGAGCAGGTGGTAGCTGTCGGCGTCGCCGGCCTTGACGGCCTTTTCCATCGCCTCGACCATGCCGCGCACCTGGCGCAACTGCTCGGGCGTGACGGCCTGGGCCAGGCAGCGGCCAACGGCTTCGTCCATCATCGCGCGCAAGTCGAAAATCTCCATCGCCTCGTCCAACGGGATGCTGCGCACGAACACGCCGCGGTTCTTTTCCTGGCGCACCAGGCCGGCCTCCTCGAGCATGCGAAAGGCCTCGCGCACCGGGCCGCGCGACACGCCCAGGGCCAGGGCCAGCGCGGCCTCGATCAGCTTGGCGCCGGGCGCCAGTTCGCCTTGCAAGATGCGGCGCTCGATCTCCTGCTGCACCACTGACGTGAGCGAGCTGGATTGCAGCAGCGCGATCGTCGGGTGGAGCACGGCGTTCATGGTTTCGATTGGACGGCGCTGATTGCAGATTGTCAACAATAGGCAAAATACCGTTGACAACGCAAGAAACCGCGCGTTAGATTGGTGTCGTAGTGCGCATCATCGGTCTTCGTCAACCTGTCACCAGCGGGGCCGCCTGCTGCGCGGTTTTGACCCACCCGCCCTTCCGCCCGTCCGTCCGCCACCCGAACACCCGATCTCCCGCGAAGAGTCCTCCCATGCGCAACCCTGGTCTCTCGCAACGGGCCGCCGCGGCCGCCACGCTCGCGCTGGGCTTGGCCGCGTCGGCCCAGACCCAGACCACGCTGCTGGTCTACACCGCGCTGGAGGCCGCGCAGTTAAAGGCCTACCAGGAAGGCTTCAACATGGCCTACCCCGAGATCGCACTGAAGTGGGTGCGCGGCTCCACCGGCGCGATCACTGCCAGGCTGCTGGCCGAAAGGGCCAGCCCGCAGGCCGACGCGGTGATGGGCGTGGCCGCGTCGAGCCTGGCCCTGCTCGACAAGAACGGCATGCTGGTGCCGTACAAGCCGCTCAACCTCGACGCGATCATGGACAAGTACCGCGACAGGAAGAACCCGCCGGCCTGGTTTGGCATGGACGTGTGGGGCGCCACGGTGTGCTTCAACACCGCCCTGGCGAAGAAGAAGGGCATCCCCAAACCCGAGACCTGGAAAGACCTGATCAAGCCGGCTTACAAGGGCCAGATCGTGATGCCCAACCCGGCCTCCTCCGGCACCGGCTTCTTCGACGTCAGCGCCTGGCTGACGCTCTGGGGCGACGACAACGGCAAGGGCGGCGGCTGGAAATTCATGGACGCGCTGCACGCCAACATCGGCCAGTACACCCATTCGGGCTCCAAGCCCTGCAACATGGCCGCTGCGGGCGAGTACGTGGTCGGCATCTCGTTCGAGTACCGCGCCAACACCAACAAGGCCAAGGGCGCGCCGATCGACCTGGTGTTCCCGAAGGAAGGCCTGGGCTGGGATCTGGAAGCCTTCGCCATCCACCAGGGCACGAAGAAGCTGGCCGCTGCACAGAAGCTGGCCGACTGGGCTTCGAGCAAGGACGCGATGCTGCTGTATGGCAGGAACTTCGCCGTCACCGCACAGCCGGGCGTGGCCGCGCCGCTGGAAAACCTGCCCAAGGACTACGAGGCGCGATTGCTGAAGATGGATTTCACGATGACCGCGGCGAGCCGCGAGCGCGTCCTGGCCGAATGGACCAAGCGCTACAGCGCCAAGACAGAGAAGCGCTAGATGCCCCACCCCCGAAGCGGCCAGCGGCCGCCTTTCCCTCGAGGGGGACAGAGGCCCGCGGCTCCGAGCCCGCGGGAAGGGCTTGGACGGGCCCGGCGCACCTTTGCTGAGGCCATGGCGGTGTGCGCTGCGAGTACCACCACCGCCTGCCGCGACGCGCAGCACCCGCCCAAGCAAGGGCCAGCCACGCCCAATGGCATTACACCGTGGAGCCCATGACATGGACCGCGACCCCATCCTCCTCACCCCCGGCCCGCTGACCACCACGCTGCGCACCAAGCTGGCGATGCTGCGCGACTGGGGCTCGTGGGACGCCGACTTCAACGCCGTCACCGCCCACCTGCGCGAGAGGCTGCAGGACATCGTGCAGGGCCAGGACAGCCATGTTGTGGTGCCGTTGCAGGGCAGCGGCACCTTCAGCGTCGAAGCCGCGGTGGCGACCGTCGTGCCTCCGGGCGACGGCCATGTGCTGGTGCTCGACAACGGCGCCTATTGCAAGCGCGCGGCGAAGTTGACGCAGTTGATGGGCCGGCGCGCCACGGTGCTGGCCTTCGCCGAAGACGAGCCGGTGTCGGCGGCGGCGCTCGACGACAAATTGAAATCCGACACCTCGATCACCCATGTAATCCTGATCCACTGCGAAACCGGGACCGGTGTGCTCAATCCGCTGGCCGCGGTGGCCGAGGTTTGCGAGCGCCACGGCAAGGGCCTGATCGTCGACGCGATGAGCTCCTTCGGCGCGCTGCCGATCGACGCCCGCATCGTTCGCTTCGATGCCCTGGTGGCGGCC
>JANOKY010000404.1:0-5030 GCA_031419635.1 Burkholderiales bacterium
CGAACGCATGGCCGAGTGCCTGTTCGAGGCCCTGCAGGGCCAGGCGCCGAGCGCGCAGGCCGCGGGCCTGCTGCGGCTGGCGCCGCTGAGCGGCACGCGCGCACCCGACGCCGTGTGTTTTTCGGGCGGCGTTTCCGAATATATCTACGGCCGCGAGACACAGAGCTACGGCGATCTCGGCCCGGCACTGGCGCGCGCCATCCTGCAGCGTGCAGCCCTGGGGTCCGCGCATCGAGACTCCCGACCAGGGCATCCGCGCCACCGTGATCGGCGCGTCGCAGTACACCCTCCAGGTCAGCGGCAGCACGATCTTCGTCGAGCCGCACGTCACGCTGCCACTGCGCAACCTGCCGGTCATCACGCCCTTGCTGCCGTTGCAGGACGATGCGCTCGACATCGAGGCCATCGCCGACGGCGTGCAGGCCGCGCTGCGCCGCATGGACCTGCACACGGGCGCGCAGCCAGTGGCGCTGTGCTACCGCTGGCAGGGCTCGGCCATTTACGCGCGGCTCGACGCCTTCTGCCACGGCATCGCCGCCGGCCTGGCACCGCTGCTCGATCAGGGCCTGGCGCTGGTGCTGGTCGGCGACGGCGACATCGGCGGCCTGGTCGGCATCCACGCCCACAGCGAGTTGAAGCTGGCCAACGCCATCGTCTCGATCGACGGCATCGTGCTGCACGAGTTCGACTTCATCGACATCGGCGCCTTGCTCGACACCTCGGGCGCGGTGCCGGTGGTGATCAAGTCGCTGGGGCGCGCGCTTCTTGAGCTCGCACATCGCGTGTAGGCGAAAGGCCTGTGCGTGTCGGTTATCGGGTCCCAGTCGGCGGACAATTCGTCGGGCCGTAGCAGGCGCACGCGACCGCTCTTCAATGCCACGATCCCCGCCGGTACCATGCCAGCGACGCTGGCGTTCTTGGACTTGTGCAGCCGCTGGACAGCGTCACCGCGCTGGAGTAGTGCGGCATCTCGCGAAGCGCGAATGCAACCCGCGCGCCACGGCAGTGACAATCGGGCCCCTGCCCCCCGAAACGTGAGCCCCGCCATGAGCATGAAAAAAACCGACCTCGAAAAGAACATGGCGAAGAAGATCGCCGGCAACATGAAGGCCGTCGGCGTGCCCGACCGCTTTGCCCAGGGCGCCGCGGGCGCACTCGACAAGCGTGAGCGCCGCACCCGCGACGCCGCGGCCGGCCTGGTGCCGTTTGCCTGCAAGCTGCCCGGCGCCTTGCTCAAACGCCTGCAAGAACGCGCCAGCACGCACGAGGGCGGCGTCAACGCGCTGGTGGCACAGTTGCTGGAACAGGGCTTGCCGGCCTAAAGCGCGGCTCTCATCGCGACACGGCCTGCAACGCCGGGATGTCCTTGGCCGTCGGCCCCTTTGCAATCGATACCCGGTAGCGGTGCATCGACTGCAACTGGTCGTCGCTGACGAACTTGGCGTCCAGGCGCGGCATCGCCTCGCGCGGCTGGCGCACCATGGCCTTGAAGGCCTCGAAGGGATAGGGGTCGGGTGCGATGCGCGGCGCGCCGCTGCGCTCTCCCCCCTGCCCCACGGTGCCGAGGCAGGAGAAACAACCGTTGCTCATGTAGAGCTTGCGGCCGGCTTCGATCTCGTCGGCGTTCTGCGCCTGGCTCAATGGCGACACCAGCGCAAGCGCCAGGCTCAGGATCATCGGATGCGTTTTCATTGACTCTCCTTGCTCATCACCAGGACACGAAGGCGCCGATCACGCCGGCAACGATGATCAGCAGCACCGGCGGCACGCGCGTGGTGGCCAGCAGCAGCGTCGAAAGCGCAATCATCACACCGCCCTTCCACACCCCCGGTGCATTGCCCACGAGCAACAGGCAGGTCGAGGCCATCAGCCCGATGGCCACCGGGCCGAGGCCCTGCTGCAAGGCCTTGATCAGGCGCTCGAACTGCGCCATGCGCCCCAGCCTCGACACCAGCACCGGGAACACCAGGGCCGGAAGCGACAGCCCGAGCGTGGTGGCCAGCGCGCCGGGCAGGCCGGCGATCTGCCAGCCCATCACGGTGACGAACAGGATGTTCGGTCCCGGTGCGGCCTGCGCCAGCGCGATCGAATTGACGAACTGCGTGTGCGTGATGTAGGCGTGGTCATCGACGACATAGCGGTGCATGTCAGAGGCCAGCGCCATCGCGCCGCCGGTGGCGAAGACCGACAGCGACAAAAAATGAGCGAACAGGGCGAGCAGGGCTTCGGCGCTCATTTCGCCAACCTTCGCCAGGCCAGCAGCACCGAGGCCACGCCGAGCGTCAGCACCACCGTGGCCACCGGCAGCTTGGCCAGGCCGACCGCACCAAACGCCAGCACCGCAATGGCAATGCCGATGCGCTGGCCGCGCAAGCTTTGCGACATGCGCAGCGCGGTGTGGACGATCAAGCCGACGCTGGCCGCCCCCATGCCGTGCAGCGCACCTTGCACCCAGGCCACCTGCTGGAACTGCTGGAACAGCGCGGCGATGGCGATCACGCCCACGGCGGGCAGCAGCAGGAAGCCGGCCAGCGCCGCCGCCGCGCCGCGCAGGCCGAAGAAGCGGTCACCGAGCAGCACGCACAGCGAGATGCCGGTGGGGCCCGGCAGCACCTGGCTGATGGCATACACGCCGACGAACTCCTTGGCGTCCAGCCAGCGCTTCTTGCGCACGATGGTGCGCTCGACGATCGCCAGCGCGCCACCGAAGCTCTGCATCGAAATCGCCGCGTAGGTGACGAACAGCTCGGTCGCTGAGCGCGGCGCGGGCCGTTCGGCAGCGTCGGGTTCGCTCACGTCACCCCGCTCGGATCAAGCTGCAATGGCCAAGCGCCGCCGCTGCAGCGAGATGCGCAGCGCGTACACGATGGAGGTCAGCGCAACCAGGCCGACGCCGATCCACAGGCCCGCAGCGTCCCAGTGCTGGGCGAAACCGGCCTGGGTTTGGCGCAGGATGCCGGCGCCCGCCGTCAACAGCGCGATCAGCGCGATGAAGGCGCTGGAAAGCCGGCTGGCGCGGCTGGCCAGGCGGTCGCTGCGGCCGGCAAACCAGGCCAATAGCGCGCCGTTCGCCGCGTCGGCGATCGTCATGCCGACACCGAACACCAGCGCCATCACGGCCACGGCGGCCATGCCGCTGAATTCGCTGCCGCGCGCGGCGAAAAAGGCCGCCTGCGCCATCGAGTCGAACGAGATCGCGAACGCCATCCCGACCAGGACCGGGTGCAGGTGGCCGCCCCTGCCACGCGTGGCGCGCATCAGCGCAGCCGAGATCGGCCCGAGCGGTCGCACGGCATCGTTGGCCCGGCTCAGCGCATGGCCCAGGTTGGTGACGGCGATGACGAGCAGGAACACCGTCGAGATGACCATGCCCAGCCCGTCGAGCCAGCCCGGCAGTGCCGCGCTCTGGCCGAACAGCAGCAGCGAGGCGAGCAGGATCATCGCGCTGTGGCCGACTGCGAACTGCAGGCCGACCCGCCGTGCCGTCCAGTACGAGCGGTGCAACTGGCGCGCCCGCGTCATGCCGTCGACCACCGCGATGTGGTCGGCATCGAAGCCGTGGCGGAAGCCCATCAGGCCGATCAGCGCCAGCGATGACAGCAGGCCGCTGCCGAGAACGTCAAGGCTCATCTCGCAACCCCTGTGGAAAGTGTTTGGCGGCGTGGTATTCCCACACCTTTTGCAGCAACACCGGGCGCGACAGGTTGCGGCCGATCGTCGCGCATTCGTCTTCGCTCAGGAACTGCGGCAAACCGATCTGCAGCGACAGGTACTGGCGGTGCGCGTTCTCTTCGAGGTAGATCGCCTGCACGAAGGCATCCAGCACCGAGGCCGCCACGCTGACGGCACCGTGGCGGAACATCAGCGCGGCCTTGGCCGGGCCGAGGAAAGCCGCCACCTCGGCGCCGAGCGCGGCGGAGTTGATCGACGCGGTTTTCTCGAAGGTGCGCACGGCGCCGAGCACTGCGGCCTGCATCTTCACTGGCTGCCAGCGGTGGACGCTGCTGCTGAGCACGGTGGACCAGCGCTGGTGGGTGTGCACGACGGCGTTCACGTCGGGCCGCGCGCGGTAGACCTGCGCATGCAGGTGGAACTCCATCGGCGGCGTGCGAACGCCTGCCAGCGGGTTGCCGTCGAAACCGATCTCGATGAAATCGGCGACCTGGATGCGGCTGCGCACCGAATCGCCGGCATTGATCAAGAGGCCGCGCCCGTCGGGCAGGCGGGCACTGAAATGGCCGTTGAAGTCGATGATGCCTTCGCGCTCGAGCATGGCCAGCGCGAGGGCAAGCGAACGGCGCAATTCATCCATGGTGGGGGTGCCCCTGCCCCTGCCCGTGGCCGTGCTCGTGGGTGTGAGTGTGGGCTGCATGCGACTCGTGAGGTTGGTGCCGGTGCAGCGAGCCATCGCCGTGGCGGTGCCATTCGCCGGGGTCCGACTTGCCGTGCGAGCGCGGGTCTTCGCTGAAGACCAGCGACTTGATGGTCACCGGCACCGTCTGCGAGGGCATGCGGATGCGGCCGAGGTCGATGAAGTCGAAACCCCAGAGCGTGATGCCGTCGATGACCAGCACGTCGGCAGCCACACGCGGGTCTTCCTGGATCAGGTGGCCGAGCGTCAGCGCAATGTCGCCATCGGCCACGATGTACAGCGGACGCGCCGCGGCCAGCGTGCGCGGCAACGCGTCGAGCAGGCCTTGCGCCAGCGCGGCCAGGCGGATGTAAGTCGGCGCCCCGCTCCAGCGCAGCGAAACGGCCACGTCCTGCTCGCCCTCAACCAGGTCATGGCGCTGGAACGAAGCGCGCAGCGACTGCGCCACCACGGCCGCATCGATCACCTCGCCCAAGGCCAGCGGCAGCGGCACGACCTGTAGGTTCTTGCGAGGCAGCAGCGCGCCGGGCGCGGAGACAAAGGTGGTGTTGCCGCTCAATTGCACGCTGTATTCGGAGGCGCCGAGCACGGTGGCGCGGATGCATTCGCCAGCAGGCAGCAGCGGCCACGGCAACGCACCGGCGTCGATGCGCGCGCG
>JANOKY010000405.1:0-5119 GCA_031419635.1 Burkholderiales bacterium
CGGTGCTCTCCATCTTCATCGTGCTCGCTGGCCTCGCCGCGATGCGCGTGCTGCCGATTTCGCAATACCCCGAGATCGCGCCGCCCGTCGTCACCGTGATGGCGGTCTACCCCGGTGCCTCGGCCGAAGTGGTCGAGCAGACCGTCGCTGCGCCGCTCGAAAACCAGATCAACGGCGTCGAGAAAATGCTCTACATGAGCTCGACCTCGACCTCGCAGGGCGTGGTCGAGATCCAGGTCACCTTCGACATCGGCGCCAACGTCGACCAGGCGGCGCTCACCGTCAACAACAGGGTCAAGCAGGCCGAGCCGCGCCTGCCGCAGGAGGTGCGCCGCCAGGGCGTGACGGTGGAAAAGGGTTCCTCGGCCTTCCTGCAGGTGCAGGCTTTCTTCTCCCCCGACGGCAGCCAGGATCAGCTCGCGATCAGCAACTACGTGACGCTGAACGTGCTCGATTCCTTGAAGCGCGTGCCCGGCACCACCAGCGTGCAGATCTTCGGCGCCAAGGATTGGGCGATGCGCGTCTGGCTCAAACCCGACCGCCTGGCGCAGCTCAAACTCACCACCGGCGACATCACGCGCGCGATCAACGAACAGAACGCGCAGTTCGCCGCCGGCAAGGTCGGCCAGGCGCCCACCGCCGGCGCGCAGGAGATGGTCTACACCATCACCACGCAGGGGCGCCTGTCCGAGCCCAAGCAGTTCGAAGAGATCATCCTGCGCACCGAGCCCGACGGCAGCACCCTGCGTCTGAAGGACGTGGCACGGGTCGAGCTGGGCGCCAAGGACTACGACTTCATCGGCCGCATCAACGGCAAGCCGGCCACCTTGGTGGGCATCTTCCTGCAGCCAGGTGCGAATGCGCTGGACGTGGCCGCCGAGGTCAATCGCACTGTCGCCGCGCTGGCCAGCCGCTTCCCAAAGGGCATGAGCTACTCGGTGCCGTACGACACCACGCGCTTCGTCAAGGTCTCGATCGAAGAGGTGGTGATCACGCTGGCCGAAGCCATGCTGCTGGTGATTGCGGTGGTGTTCCTGTTCCTGCAAAGCTGGCGCGCCACGCTGATCCCGCTGGTGGCCGTGCCGGTGTCGCTGATCGGCACCTTCGCCGGCCTGCTGCTGCTCGGCTACTCGATCAACACCCTGACGCTGTTCGGCATGGTGCTGGCCATCGGCATCGTCGTCGACGACGCCATCGTGGTGCTGGAGAACGTCGAGCGCATCATGCGCGAGCAGCACCTGCCGGCGCGCGACGCCGCCATCAAGGCGATGCACGAGGTCTCGGGGCCGGTGATCGCGATCGTGCTGGTGCTGTGCGCCGTGTTTGTGCCGATCGCCTTCCTCGGCGGTCTGTCGGGCGAGCTGTACCGCCAGTTCGCGGCCACGATCTCGATCGCGGTGGTGATCTCGGGCTTCGTCGCGTTGACGCTCACGCCCAGCCTGTGCGTGATGTTGTTGAAGAAGGGCCACCGCGAACCGGGCCGCTTCTTCGCCTGGTTCAACCGCAGCTTTCTGCGCATCACCGGGCGCTATGTACAAGGCGTCGGCTTCATGGTCCGGCGCGCCGGCATCGGCCTGCTGCTGTTCGCCGGCATGGTGGCGCTGGCCGCCGGTTTGTGGCGCATCACGCCGGGCTCGCTGGTGCCTGACGAAGACCAGGGCTTCTACATCACCGCGGTGATCCTGCCCGACGGCGCCTCGCTGGAGCGCACCGACAAGGTGGTGGCCGAGGTCATCCAGGCGATCAAGTCCAACCCCTACAACGAAGACGTGGTGGCCTTCACCGGCTTCGATTTGCTCGGCGGCGGCTACCGCAACAACGCGGCCACGATGTTCGTGACGCAGAAGCACTGGAACCAGCGGCCGGTGCCGGTGCAGGCCCTCGTCGGTGAACTGTTCAAGAAGACCGCGCACATCAAGGAAGCCCTGGTGCTGGCCTTCAACCCGCCACCGATCTTCGGCCTGGGCACGGCCGGCGGCTTCGAGCTGTATTTGCAGAACCGCGGCGAAGGCGGCGCCAAGCGCCTGCAGGAGGTGTCGCAGCAGTTCATGGGCGCGGCGGCGCAGAGCAAGCTGCTCGGCGGCGTGCAGACCCTGTGGCGCGCAGCCACGCCGCAGTTGTCGGTGGATGTCGACCGCGAGCGCGCCAAGGCCCTGGGCGTGCCGATCGACGAGTTGTTCAACACCCTGGCGGCCACGCTAGGCAGTGCCTACATCAACGACTTCACCAAGTCGGGCCGCTCGTGGCAGGTGCTGATGTCGGCCGAGCCGGCGTTTCGCAAGCGGCCCGATGACATCGGCCGCATCTGGGTGCGCGGTGGCGGTGGCCAGATGGTGCCGGTGTCGGCGCTGGCCACCATCCGCTACTCATCGGGCCCGGAGACCCTGAACCGCTTCAACAACCTGCCGGCGGTGAAGCTGTTCGGCCAGGGCGCACCGGGCGTCAGTTCGGGCCAGGCGATCGCCGAAGTCGAGCGCATCGCCGCGCAGGTGCTGCCGCCCGACTTCAGCCACGACTGGGGCGGCGCCTCGTACCAGGAGAAGCGCGCCTCGGGCACCTCCGGATTGGCCTTGGCACTCGGCGCGTTGATGGTCTTCCTGATCCTGGCCGCGCAATACGAGAAATGGTCGCTGCCGCTTTCCGTGCTGCTGGCCCTGCCATTCGGTACCTTCGGCGCGCTGGCCGCAGTCTGGCTGCGCGGCATGAACAACGATGTCTATTTCCAGATCGGCCTGGTCACCCTGCTCGGCCTGGCGGCCAAGAACGCGATCCTGATCGTCGAGTACGCGTCGCTGAAATTCCATGAGGGCATGAGCGCTTCGGGCGCCGCGCTCGAAGCCGCGCGATTGCGCTTTCGGCCGATCATCATGACCTCGCTGGCCTTCATCCTGGGCGTGCTGCCGCTGGCTTTTTCCAGCGGCGCCGGGGCCGGCGCACGGCGCTCGGTCGGCACCGGCGTGATGGGTGGCATGCTGGCCGCCACCTTCCTGGCGATCTTTTTCGTGCCGATGTTCTACAAGGTGATCACCGCGAAAAAGCTGCGTGAGGCGCGCAGCACGGCCGAGATCCGCGCCGAAGGCGCGGCCAAGGACGAAGGAGATCTGCGATGAGCCGGGCCCTGATCGCACCGGCCGCGCTCACCCTCACTGCCCTCACTGCGCTCAGCGGCTGTGCGCAACTGCCGCCCGCCGGCAATACGGCGCCACCGGCGCTCGAGTTGCCGCAAGCCACCACCGCGCCTCAGCCGGTGGCGACCGATTGGTGGACCTCATTCAACGACCCGGCGCTGTCTGCGCTGGTCGCCGAGGCGCTACAGAACAACCGTGATCTGGCGCGCGCGGTGGCCCGCATCGACGAGTCGCGTGCGCTGCTGGCCCTGTCGCACAGCGACACCCAGCCCAGCCTGACGGCCACGGTCGCCGGCAGCCGCCAGCGCAGCAGCGAAACCACCGGCAACCCGAACCAGGGCGCCGCCACCCGCAGCAGCCTGCGTGCGACCCTGAACCTCGACTACGAAATCGATCTGTGGTCGCGGCTGGCCAAGGCCGACGCCGCGGCGCGCGCCGAGTTGCTGGCCTTGTCCTCCACCCGCGACGCGCTGTTCGGCGTGATCGCAGTGCAGGTGGTGCAGGCCTACACCGCGCTGCAAGCGCAAGACGAACAGCGGCGCCTGTTCGGCGCCGCCGTTGACGTTCAGCGCGAGAGCCTGGGCCTGCAGCGCTTGCGCCTGAACGCGGGTGACATCGGCGAGCTGGATATGCGCCAGTTGGAAGGCGAGCTGGCCGCCAATGAAGCCCAACTGCCGCGCCTGGACCGCGCGCGCGGCGAGAGCGAGCGTGCCTTGGCAAACCTGCTTGGCCGCAGCCCGCGCGCCGTGATCGAGCAGGCCATCGCCCGGGCACCGCAGCCCGCTGTGTTGGAGACCGTGACTGCCGCGCCGACCATTGCCGCCGTGCCGGCGGGCCTGCCTTCGGACCTGCTGCAACAGCGCCCCGACGTGCAGGCGGCGCAGGCACGCCTGGCCGCCGCCGGGGCGCGCGTCGATGCCGCCCGCGCGGCCTACTTCCCGCGCATCGCACTCACCGCCGCACTCGGCCAGGAAAGCGCCGAGCTGTCGCGCCTGTTCGAGGGCCCGTCGCTGGTCTGGAACCTGCTGGCCTCGGCGACACAGCCGATCTGGGGCGCCGGCCGCCTGCGCGCGCA
This sequence comes from Burkholderiales bacterium, assembly GCA_031419635.1. Taxonomy (GTDB): domain Bacteria; phylum Pseudomonadota; class Gammaproteobacteria; order Burkholderiales; family Burkholderiaceae_C; genus CADEEN01. The sequence goes on from JANOKY010000405.1 coordinate 4,204, forward strand.
GAGCGACGCCGAGCGTGCGCGCGAACGCATCGCCGAGCTCGACTACCGCGACAGCGTGGCCGCCGCCTTCGCCGACGCGCGCAACGCGCTGGGCGCACGCAGCGAAGCCGCCGAGAGCCTGCGCCTGGCAGAGCGGCGCGCGACTGCATTGAGCCGCGCCGCCGACCTGACCCGCCTGCGCTTCAACGGCGGTGAGGCCAGCCGGCTACAGGCCATCGAGGCCGAGCGCGCGTCGCTCGCCGCGCAGGCGCAGGTGGCCGACGCGCGCCGCGCCATGGTCGCAACGCAGGCTGATTTGTTGCGTGCCCTCGGCGGCGGCTGGAACGCAGCAACGCCTGCCGAGCGCTGAGGAGGCTTCGGCCGAGAGAGATGTGCTGCCCCCCCAGCGCCCCGCCGTCACGCTGCGGCCGGCAGGGCTGACGATGCCAAACGGCTCGATTCCTTCTTGACCACGGCGTAGCACTCGCAGGCGCGTGCTTCCAGCCCCACACGGTCAAGCACCGAAATGTGTCCGCGCCGGTAGCGAATCAAGCCTGCCCGCTGCAGCTTGGTCGCTGCTCCGGTGATGCTTTCCCGCCGCACCCCCAGCGTATTGGCGACGAGTTCATGCGTCATGACGATCTCGGCCGACGTGGCCCGGTCCAGGGTTGCAAGCAACCACCGGCACAACTGCTGCTCGACGGAGTGATGCCGATTGCAGACCCCGCTTTGCGCTATCTGCGTGATCAGGGACTGCACGTAGCGCAACAGCAGTCGTTGCAGCGCGCCCGCTTTGTCGAACTCGCGTTGGAGCAGGCTGGGCTCGAGCCGCAACGCTTCACCGGCGATCTGCACCACGGCAGAACTGGCCAAGGTCTCTCCGCCCATGAAGAGCGCGATACCGACCATGCCTTCGTTGCCGACCCCGGCCGTTTCC
>JANOKY010000406.1:0-1961 GCA_031419635.1 Burkholderiales bacterium
CTGGGCCTGAAGGTCAGTGACATCGACCTGTGGGAACTCAACGAAGCCTTCGCGGTGCAGGTGATCTACAGCGCCGACAAGATCGGCATTCCCTACGAGCGCCTGAACGTCAACGGCGGCGCCATCGCCATCGGCCACCCCTACGGCATGAGCGGCCAGCGCCTCACCGGCCACGCCCTCATCGAAGGCAAGCGCCGCGGCGCCAAGCGCGTGGTGGTCACCATGTGCATAGGCGGCGGCATGGGCGCGGCGGGCGTGTTCGAGGTGCTGTGACGATGATGAGCGCGCTGCGCACCCCGGACGGGCGCTTTGCCAGTCTGCCGGGGTATGCGTACCCCCCGCAGTACACCGAGCATGCGGGGCTGCGCGTGCACTACCTCGACGAAGGCCCGCGCGACGCCGTGGTCACCGCGCTGTGCCTGCACGGCAACCCGACCTGGAGTTATCTGTACCGCAAGATGATCCCGGTCTTCACCGCCGCGGGCTTGCGCGTGGTCGCGCCGGACCTGATCGGATTCGGCCGTTCCGACAAGCCGGTTGATGAGGCCGCGCACACCTGGGAGCTGCACCGCGGCATGCTGCTGGCGCTCATCGAGCGGCTCGATCTGAAGGACGTGATGCTGGTGGTGCAGGACTGGGGCGGCTTGCTCGGTCTGACGCTGCCGATGGCGTATTTGGCCCCCAAGGCGCCTGCGGCGCCGGCCCCCCGAGGGGGCGCACTCGGCTCGGGGCAGCCCGTCGCCGAGCCCGAGCGCTTCACGCGCCTGCTGGTGATGAACACCGGCCTGGGCGTGGGGACTGTCACCGAAGGCTTTCGCCAATGGCGCACGTATTCAAACTCGCAGCCCGACCTGGCGGTGGGCAAGCTGATTGCGCGCGGCAAGACCGACATGAGCGCGGCCGAAGGCGCGGCCTACGACGCGCCGTTCCCCGATGCGACGTACAAGGCCGCGGTGCGCGCCTTCCCGAACCTGGTGCCCGACGGCGACGATGTACCCGGCGCTGCGCTCAGCCGTGAGGCGGCTGCCTTCTGGCGCGAGCGCTGGGCCGGCGAGAGCTTCATGGCCATCGGCATGAAGGATCCGGTGCTCGGCCCGCCAGCAATGGCTTCGCTGGCGCGGACGATCCGCGGCTGCCCACCGGCGCTCGAAGTGGCGGAAGGCGGCCACTTCGTGCAGGAGTGGGGCGCGCCGATCGCGCAGGCGGCGTTGCGCCACTTCCGCCTGGCCTGAGCAACGGGTCCGATGCGCAGCACGCTCGACTTCCTGCTCCACGACTGGATCCAGGTCGAGTCGCTGCTGGGTCGCCCGCGCTTTGCCGAGCACAGCCGCGAAACCCTTGCGCAAGTTCTCGACACCTGCGAGCGCATCGCGCGTGACAAATTCGCGCCCTTCAACCGCCTGGCCGATTGCGAGGAGCCACGCTGGGACGGCGAGCGCGTGCACCTGCCGCGCGCGACGCACGAGGCGCTGGCTGCGTATGTCGAATCGGGCATGCTGGCCGCAGCGCAGGACCACGACATCGGCGGCATGCAACTGCCCTGTGTCGTCGAGATGGCCGCCAACGCCTTCTTCAGCAAGGCCAGCGTGGCGATGTCGGGCTACGCGATGTTGACCAGCGGCAACGCGAATCTGCTGAGAGCGCATGGCACGCCGCTGCAGCGCGAGGTCTTCGCCAAGAACGAATTCGCGGGGCGCTGGTTCGGCACCATGTGTTTGTCGGAGCCGCAGGCCGGATCGTCGCTGTCCGACGTGGCCACGCGTGCGGTGCCCGACGGTGATGGCTTCGACGCCGACCCGCTCGGCCCGCGCTACCGCTTGCGCGGCAACAAGATGTGGATCAGCGCCGGTGAGCACGAGCTCACCGAGAACATCGTGCACCTGGTGCTGGCCAAGATTCCGAGCGCTGACGGCAAGCTGCCGCCGGGCACCAAGGGCATCTCGCTCTTCATCGTGCCCAAG
>JANOKY010000407.1:0-5142 GCA_031419635.1 Burkholderiales bacterium
CGAAGCGATCTGTCCGGCGGTGGCGATCACCATCGAGAGCGAAGTGCGCGACGACGGCTCGCGCCGCACCACGCGCTACGACATCGACCTGACCAAATGCATCTTCTGCGGCTTCTGCGAAGAGAGCTGCCCGGTCGATGCGATCGTCGAAACCGACATCTTCGAGTACCACGGCGAGAAACGCAGCGACCTGTACTTCACCAAGGACATGCTGCTGGCGGTGGGCGACCGCTACGAAAATGAAATCGCTGCGGCCCGGGCGGCCGACGCGCCGTATCGGTGAATTTCGGCTAAAGATGAACACCACCACAGCCCTGTTCTACGTCTTCTCGGCGGTGCTGCTCGGCGCCGCGTTCGGCGTCATCACCGCGCGCAGCACGGTTCATGCGGCGCTGTACCTGGTGCTGGCCTTCTTCAGTGCGGCCTGCGTCTGGATGCTGCTGAGGGCCGAGTTCCTGGCCATCGCGCTGGTGCTGGTCTATGTCGGCGCGGTGATGGTGCTGTTCCTGTTCGTCGTGATGATGCTCGATATCAACACCGACAGCCTGAGGCGCGACTTCTGGCGCCACTTTCCTTTGGCGGCCCTGGTCGGTGCCTTGATCGCGCTGGAGATGATGCTGGTGCTGCGCGGCGGTTTCGACCTGCCGCTGGCCAAGCCCTTCAGCGCCGCTGAGCTGAAGTTGGGCAACAGCAAACAGCTCGGCATCGAGATCTACACCAACTACCTCTACCCGTTGCAACTCGCCGCCGTGCTGCTGCTGGTGGCCATCATCGCGGCCATTGCGCTGACGCTGCGCGAGCGCAAGGACTCCAAGCACATGAATGCGTCGCAGCAGTTGCGCGCGAAGAAGGCCGACCGCCTGCGCCTGGTCAAGATGAACGCGGTGATCGAGCCGGCTTCCTTGCCTGCTGCCCCGCCCGCCGCACCGGAGAAAAGCTGATGGCCGGCCCGCTGACCCTGTCGCACTTCCTCTCGCTTGGCGCGATCCTGTTCGCGCTGTCGGTCATCGGCATCTTCCTGAATCGCCGCAACCTGATCGTGCTGCTGATGGCCATCGAGCTGATGCTGCTGGCGGTGAACCTGAATTTCATCGCCTTCTCGCATTACCTCGGCGACATGGACGGCCAGGTGTTCGTGTTCTTCATCCTCACCGTGGCGGCGGCAGAGTCGGCCATCGGCCTGGCGATCCTGGTGGTGCTGTTCCGCAACCGCGAGTCGATCAACGTGCAGGACCTCGACAGCCTGAAGGGCTGAGCGAACAAAAAGATGGCCGCAACCCTGTCCCAGAATCTGTTGTTGGTGGTGCCGCTGGCGCCGCTGCTCGGCTGCCTCGTCGCCGGCTTCTTCGGCAAGACCGTGGGACGCCGCGGCGCGCACACCGCCACGATCCTCGGTGTGCTGATCTCGTTCATCGTCTCGGCCGTGGTCTTGAAGCGCGTTGCGATCGACGGCGCGCGCTTCAACGCCACGGTCTACGAATGGATGGTGGTCGGCGGCCTGAAGATGGAGATCGGCTTCCTCGTCGATGGCCTGACGGCGATGATGATGGCGGTGGTGACCTTCGTCTCGTTGATGGTGCACATCTACACCATCGGCTACATGGAAGACGACGATGGCTACCAGCGCTTCTTCGCCTACATCTCGCTGTTCACGTTCTCGATGCTCATGCTGGTGATGAGCAACAACTTCCTGCAGTTGTTCTTCGGCTGGGAAGCGGTGGGCCTGGTGTCGTACCTGCTGATCGGCTTCTGGTTCAAGCGGCCGAGCGCGATCTTCGCCAACCTGAAGGCCTTCATCGTCAACCGCGTCGGCGATTTCGGTTTCATCCTCGGCATCGGCCTGATCGCGGCCTACGCCGGCACACTGAACTACGCCGAGGTCTTCGCCAAGGGCGGTGACTTGGCGCGCATCGTCTTCCCTGGCAGCCCGTTTGGGGGCGAATGGATGCTGATCACCGTGGCCTGCATCTGCCTGTTCATCGGCGCGATGGGCAAGAGTGCGCAGTTCCCGCTGCATGTCTGGCTGCCCGATTCGATGGAAGGCCCGACACCGATCTCGGCGCTGATCCACGCCGCCACCATGGTCACGGCCGGCATCTTCATGGTCGCGCGGATGTCGCCGCTGTTTGAGTTGTCCGACGTGGCGCTGTCCTTCGTGCTGACCATCGGCGCGATCACCGCGCTGTTCATGGGCTTCCTGGGCATCATCCAGAACGACATCAAGCGCGTGGTGGCGTACTCCACGCTCTCCCAGCTCGGCTACATGACGGTGGCGCTGGGTGTGTCGGCCTACTCGGTGGGCGTCTTCCACCTGATGACGCATGCCTTCTTCAAGGCCCTGCTGTTCCTGGCAGCGGGCTCGGTGATCATCGGCATGCACCATGACCAGGACATCCGCAACATGGGCGGCCTGCGCAAGTACATGCCGATCACCTGGCTGACTTCGCTGGTCGGCTCGCTGGCGTTGATCGGCACGCCGCTGTTCGCCGGCTTCTACAGCAAGGACAGCATCATCGAGGCGGTGCATGCCAGCCACCTGCCGGGGGCGGGTTTCGCTGCTTTCGCGGTGACCGCGGGCGTATTCGTCACGGCCTTCTATTCGTTCCGGATGTATTTCCTGGTCTTCCACGGCAAGGAGCGTTTCCACCACAAGCCCTTCCCTGCTGAGGACGATCACCACGACCACCACGATGATCACGATGGTGGCCAGCACCACGCCGCCACGCCGCACGAGTCGGCCTGGGTCGTCACCGCGCCGCTGGTGCTGCTGGCGCTGCCCTCGGTGTTCATCGGCTACTGGACCATCGGCCCGATGCTGCATGGCGACTTCTTCAAGGATTCGATCGTTGTCGATGCCGCGCGCCACCCGGCCATGCGTGAATTGGGCGAAGCCTTCCACGGCGCCTTTGCGATGGCGCTGCACAGCCTGACGACGCTGCCGTTCTGGCTGGCGCTGGCGGGTGTCGTCACCGCCTGGTGGTTCTACCTGGTGCAGCCCGCCATCCCAGCCGCCATCAAGGCCCGCTTCGCCTGGGTCTACCAACTGCTCGACAACAAGTACTACTTCGACTGGTTCAACGAGCATGTGCTGGCAGCCGGCGCGCGGATGGTCGGCATGGGCCTGTGGAAGGGCGGCGACGTGGCCCTGATCGACGGTGCCCTGGTCAACGGCTCGGCGCGTGCGGTCGGCGCGGTGGCGCAACTGACGCGCCTGCTGCAAAGCGGCTACCTGTATTTCTATGCGCTGGTCATGCTGCTGGGCCTGTTCGGCCTGATGACCTGGCAGTTGTGGCCGCAGGTCAAGCGCCTGTTCGGTTTCTAGAGAACAAGAAAGACAAGACGATGGGTTTGCTGAGCGTTGCGATCTGGTTGCCGATCCTGGTGGGCGGCGTCCTGCTCGCGCTCGGCCGCGACGAACACGCGGGCATGGTGCGCTGGATCGCGTTGGCCGGTGCGATCGCGAGCCTGCTGGTGACGATCCCGCTGATCAGCGGCTTCGACGTCAGCAGCGCGGCGATGCAGTTCCAGGAGAAGCTGCCCTGGATCGGGCGCTTCAAGGTCAACTACCACCTCGGCGTCGACGGCATCGCGGTCTGGTTCGTGCCGCTCACAGCCTTCATCACCGTCATCGTCGTGATCTCGGCCTGGCAGGTGATCACGGAGCGCGTCAACCAGTACATGGGCGCCTTCCTGATTCTGTCGGGGCTGATGGTGGGGGTGTTCTCGGCCCTCGACGGCCTGCTGTTCTACGTCTTCTTCGAAGCCACGCTGATCCCGATGTACATCATCATCGGCATCTGGGGCGGGCCGAACCGGGTTTATGCGGCGTTCAAGTTCTTCCTCTACACGCTGCTCGGCTCGCTGCTGATGCTGGTCGCGCTGCTGTACCTGTACTTCAAGTCGGGCGGTAGCTTCGCCATCCTCGATTGGCACAAGCTGCCGCTGCCGCTGTCGGCGCAAAGCCTGCTGTTCTTCGCCTTCTTCGCCGCCTTCTCGGTCAAGGTGCCGATGTGGCCGGTGCACACCTGGCTGCCCGATGCCCACGTCGAAGCACCCACCGGCGGCTCGGTGGTGCTGGCGGCCATCATGCTCAAGCTCGGGGCTTACGGTTTCCTGCGCTTCTCGCTGCCGATCGCGCCTGACGCAAGCCGCGAATGGGCCTGGTTCATCATCGCGCTGTCCTTGATCGCGGTGGTCTACATCGGCCTGGTGGCGCTGGTGCAGCAGGACATGAAAAAGCTGGTCGCCTACTCGTCGATCGCCCACATGGGCTTCGTCACGCTGGGCTTTTTCCTCTTTGATGCGATGGGCAAGGGCAGCGAGCTCGGCGTGTCGGGCGGCATCGTGCAGATGATCAGCCACGGCTTCATCTCGGGCGCGATGTTCCTGTGCATCGGGGTCTTGTATGACCGCATGCACTCGCGCGAGATCGCCGACTACGGCGGCGTGGCCAACACCATGCCCAAATTCGCCGCGCTGGCGCTGTTCTTCGCCATGGCCAACGTCGGCCTGCCGGGCACCAGCGGTTTCGTCGGCGAGTGGATGGTGATCCTGGCCACCGTCAAGGCCAACTTCTGGCTCGCCGCACTGGCCGCCACCACCCTGGTCTTCGGCGCCGCGTACACGCTGTGGATGGTCAAGCGCGTCTACTTCGGCGAAGTCGCCAACGCCCATGTCAAGGCGCTGACGGACATCAACGCGCGCGAGACGCTGATGCTGTCGCTGCTGGCCGTGGCCGTGCTGTGGATGGGCGTCTACCCCAAACCCTTCACCGACGTGATGCATGTGTCCGTCACCCAGCTCCTGCAGCATGTGGCGCAGAGCAAGCTCAACTGACGGCGCGCGATGGATGCAATGGTCCCGATTTTCAAAGCGCCTGTTGCCGTGCCATGGCGACTGTTCGCAGCGGCGCGCTTTCTCGCGCTGGCATCGGCGCGAGCAAGGCGCCGGGCGGGGCCTGGGCGGGGCTCAGACGGCTTGCCCTTCGCTGCGCTGCGGGTGCCCTGCGGTGCTCGACCTTCTGGCCCGTCGCATAACTCGCTACGTTCGCTGCGCTCACTGCACTCAAACACATGCGCCGAGTCAGATGACGAAGCGCGCCAAATGCGCGCGCGGCCAGAAGACCTGCGCTCCTCGGCGGCG
>JANOKY010000408.1:0-6421 GCA_031419635.1 Burkholderiales bacterium
GCCGCGCTGGTGGCGGCCGGCATGCGCGTGCAGATCGGCCACAGCGCGGCCAGCTACGAAGACGCCTGCGCCGCATTGCAGCGCGGCGCCAGCGGCTTCACGCATCTGTTCAATGCGATGAACGGCCTGCACCACCGCGCGCCTGGTGCCGTGGGTGCGGCGCTGGCGCACGCGCAGCACGCCGAGCTGATCCCCGACCTGCTGCATGTGCACCCCGGTGCGATGCGCGCCGCGCTGCGCGCGATCCCCGGCCTGTACTGCGTGACGGACGCGACGGCAGCCGCCGCGATGCCCGACGGCGAGTACCGCCTCGGCCGCCATGTCGTGCACAAATGCGGCGGCGGCGTGCGCCTGGCCGATGGCACCCTGGCCGGCAGCACGCTGACGATGGACCAGGCGCTGCGCAACCTGGTCGAAGGCGTCGGCCTGGGTTTGCGCGAAGCCTCATTGCGTGTATCGACTCACGCGGCGCAGTACCTCGGTCTGACCGATCGCGGCGCCCTGCGCGTGGGTGCGCTGGCCGATGTGGTGGTGCTTGACGCGCAACTGCGGGTACGCCGCGTCGTCGTCGAAGGGCAGGAGGACATCGATGTCGCAGACGCGCCTTGAGGCCGGCGAGGCGCCGGCCGCGGTGGCGCGCCTGCTGGCCTGCGACCACGAGGTTTATGCCGCGCTCGGCGAGCAACTGCGCCGCATGCCGCCGCGCTCGATCCTCACGCTGGCCCGCGGCAGCTTCGACCACGCCGCGCACTACGCCGGCTACCTGCTGATGGCGCGGCTGGGCCGGCTGGCCACCTCGCTGCCGATGTCGCTGATCACGCTGTACGGCGCGCGGCGTTGAGCCAGGCCCATGCTGCCGGCGACGCGTGGTGCGACGCCAGTCTGTCGGCATTGGTGCAGGCCGAGCGCCTGTACGTCATCGGCCTCGGCACGCACCTGGCCAAGGTGACGAAGACGCACTGACAGCGGCGCGCTTTGCTCCCGCGCCCCTCTGGGGAGAGGGCCGGGGAGAGGGCCCCGCACGCCAGCCTCACTCGTCGATCTGCACAAGCTACGTGCGACCCGATGAACCCGTCTTGATGCGCACCTGCGCACCTGCGCGCGGCGCAGGCCGAAGTGCTTGGCCACCAGGGCGATCAGCGGGATGATGGCCTGCCCATCGACGGGCGGCGCAGCAATCTGCGCCAGCCAGGTGCCACCGTCCTGCCCAATGAGCGGCGAAGCGCGCGCATGGGGCTTGACCTTGACTCGGAGGATTCTCGAGCGCCGTGGACGCCGTTGAAGAAGCTGGTGCGCCCGGCTGGGATCGAACCAGCAACCCCTGGCTTCGGAGGCCAGTACTCTATCCATTGAGCTACGGGCGCGAGGGAGCGGATTCTATCAGCGGGGCCTTTGCGGCCCGGGTTCTGCGGCCGTGGCAAGCCAGGTTTGGCGCAAGGCCCGCCGCTATAATTTGCCGCTTTCGCGTGCCTTGGGGCACGCTTTGTTTTGAGGATTTCAATGAGCGACGCCCACGCCGACCACGACCTGCCCCACGAGGGCCCGATCAAGACACCCAAGCAACTGGTGTGGGCGATCGTCGCTGCGTTCGTGGTGCCGATCATCGCCATCATCGTGCTCGTCAACTATGTCGTGGCCGACAAGATGCCCGCGGCCGGCAGCACCGCCCTGACGCCCGAGGCGGTGGCCCAGCGCCTGCAGCCGGTGGGCCGCGTCGAGATCAAGGACGCAAGCGATGTGGCCACGCTCAAGACCGGCGAGCAGGTCTACGCCGCGCAATGCGTGGCCTGCCACGGCAGTGGCGCCGCGGGTGCGCCCAAGCTCGGCGACGCCGCGGCCTGGGGCCCGCGCGTGAAGTCGACCTATGAGGCGCTGTTGACCTCGGCACTCAAAGGCAAGGGCGCCATGGCCGCGCAGGGCGGCGGCGATTTCAGCGATGTCGAGATCGGCCGCGCGGTGGTCTACATGGCCAACCAGGGCGGCGGCAAGTTCGATGAGCCGAAGGTGGCGGCAGCGGTGGCTGCGGCCCCCGCTGCTGCCACACCGGTGCCTGCCCCGGCTTCGGCTGCGGCGGCCGTGGCCACCGTGCCGCCAGCCGCAATCGTGGTCGCTGCGGCGGCCCCTGCCACCGCCAAGGTCGAGGCGGTGCCTGCCCTGTACGCCCAGGCTTGTTCGGTGTGCCACGCCACCGGCGTTGCCAATGCGCCCAAGCTCGGCGACAAGGCCGCCTGGGCGCCACGCCTAGCTGCCGGCGTCGACGGCCTGACGGCCAGCGCCATCAAGGGCAAGGGTGCCATGCCGCCCAAGGGTGGCACGGCGGCACCCGATGCCGAGATCAAGGCCGTGGTCGCCTACATGGTGGCCAGCGTCAAGTAGCGCTGCGCCGGTGCCGTGAAAAGCCGACCCGCGGGTCGGCTTTTTGTTGCCGCGCTGCATCCAACGCGGTGCTCGGCGCGTAGTCGGGTGGGATGCCGCGTTCTCTACTGCTTTCCTGCCAACAACCACGCTCGCTGCGGGCTGGCGACGTAGCCGAAGCGCTGCGGCATCGCGCTGTAGGCCAGGGTTTCAGGCAACCACAGCCCGGCCTCGACGGCGCGCGCGGCTTCATGCATGTCTTGCGTGTGCACCAGGCCGAAGCCGATGTCGGTGTCGAGAAACAGGCGCCCGGCTTCGTCGAGCCAGGCGCTGCGCAGCGTCGCGGCCAAGCCGCTGTGGCTGGTCAGGGCGAAGTCCTGCGAGGCCACGCGCCAGACGAACGGTGCGGCTTCGAGTTCGACGTACACGCGCTGCGGGCCGTTCTGGAAGAACCAGGCGCCGCTGTCGTCGCGGGCGTTATTGCGCTCGATGAATTCGCGCAGCTTGTCATGCTGGATGCGGCTGCCCTTGACGCGCGGGAAGGGGCCAGCGGCCTGCACGCGGTCGTCGCGCATGTACCAGTCTCCGCGAGCGTCCAGCGCCAGCCAGCCGCGACACGCGGGAACATTGGGCCATTTCTTCAGCGCGGCTTTGACGAGGTCGTCCATGGAACGGCAGAGTTTGCGTCAGGCGTGCTCGCGCAGCCAGGCCAGCACCGCTTGCGGCAGGGTCATCAGGTGCCCCGGCGGCGCACCCGCGGCGAAGCCGGCATGGCCGCCCTGCGCGGGTTGCCACAGCGTGACGTGATCGCCGACCTCGGATGGCGAGGGCAAGCTCGCCGCGGGCACGAAGGGGTCGTTGCGCGCATTGAGCACCAGTGTTGGGATGCGGATGCGGTGCAGATGAGGCTTGGCCGAGCCGCGCAACCAGTAGTCGTCGGTGTCGGTAAAGCCGTGCAGCGGTGCGGTGAAGACGTTGTCGAATTCGTAGAGATCGCGCGCGGCGAGCAGGCGCTCGCGGTCGAACAGGCCCGGGTGCTGCGCCAGCTTGGCCAATGCGCGCGGCTTCATCGTGCGCAGGAACATCGGCGTGTAGCTCAGGCGGTTGAAGCCGCGGCCGATGGCGTGGCCGCCTGCCGTGAGGTCGATCGGCGAGCTGATGGCGGCCAGCGCCGCAGCCGTGCGTGCGGCGCTGGCGCCGGCCTCTTCGGCCCAGCGCAGCAGCGCATTGCCGCCGAGCGAGACGCCGACGACGAACAGCGGTGTGGTGCTGCGCTCAAGCAGCCGCGCCAGGATCCAGCCGACTTCTTCGTAGTCGCCCGAGTGGTAGGCGCGCGGCGCCAGGTTCAGCTCGCCCGAGCAGCCGCGGAAATGCGGCACGGCGAAGTTCAGCCCGGCCTGCGCGGCTTCATGCGCAAATGCCTGCGCGTAGTGGCTCATCGACGAGCCCTCGAGGCCGTGGAACAGCAGCAGCCACGGCGCCGTGGCGGCCTTCAGTTGGATATCGACATCGATGAAGTCGCCGTCCGGAGCGGTCCAGCGTTCACGCTGGTAGTGCGGCACGGGGGTGCGACGTGAGGGGCTGCGGCGCGAGAACAGTGCTGGCCAAATGGTCTGCATATTGCCGCCCGGCAGCCACCAGGGCGAGCGAAACCGTTCCATCAATGCAGGGTGGTCGGCGCGTCGACGATCTCGGCCAGCTCGCGCGACGAGCCCGGGCTGGCGTGGTGCGCCACCAGCCGCCAGCCCTGCGCCGTCTTGATGTACACGTTGGTGGCGATGACCCAGGCCGTCTGCGGGCCTTCGTTGGTGGCGATATCCACCCGCTCCTGCAGGTTGTGCACGGCGCAGCCGGCGCTCTCGATGCGTTTGATTTTTTCCGGCCGCACGGGAATCGCGCCGTTGGCGAAGATGGCCTCGAAGGTGGCGCGGATGGCGGCATGCCCGACCACGCGCGGTCCGCCCGGGTGCACGCAGACGACTTCGTCGTCGTCGGACCAGACGGCCATCAGGCGCTCGATGTCGGCGCGCTGCAGCGACTCGTAGAACTGGGTCTCGACGTCGTCGACCGAGGCCATCAGCACGGCGGTCTGGGCTTTGGGGCGCGGCATGGCGGGGATTGTAGAGACGCGCGTGTCCCGATACGCTCGCGCCGCAGCACACCATGGCGATGAACACCCCCTTACCCGACTGGAGCGAGCGCAGCCGCGAACTCTCGGCCCTGCTCGCGCGCACCGCGCTCGGCGACCGCGCTGCGTTCGCGCAGCTCTACGACCGCACCAGCGGCCACCTGTTCGCGGTGCTGCTGCGCGTGCAGCGCGACCGCGCCATGGCCGAAGACCTTTTGCAGGAGGTGTTTGTGAGCGTGTGGCGCGCGGCCGGCGGCTTCGACGCGGCGCGCAGCCAGCCGCTGACCTGGCTGACCAGCATCGCGCGCAACCGCGCCATCGACAGCCTGCGCCGCGCGCAAGCGCAGCCGCAGACGCTGTCGACCACGCGCGACGAGCACGATGAAGACGATTCGCCCGATGCCGTCGAGCGCGCGGCCGACACGGCGCCGGGGCCGCTGGAGTTGCTCGACCGGGCCTGCGACGCGCGCCAGCTCACGCAGTGCATGGAAGGCCTTTCGGCCACACAGCGCCAAAGCGTGGCGCTGGCGTTCTATGACGGGCTGTCGTACGGCGAAGTGGCCGAGCATCTGCAGCAGCCGCTGGGCACTGTGAAGTCGTGGCTGCGGCGCGCGCTGCAATCGCTTCGGCGCTGCCTGGACCAGGCCGTCACGCGCGATGTGGCTGCAGCCGGGAACTGACAGCCATGGACTACGCCCAACCCGCATTGGCCGACGCGCTGGCGCAGCAATACGCCACCGGCACGCTGCGCGGCGCTGCGCGGCGGCGCTACGAGGCGCTGCTGCCCGGCCACCCCTTGCTGCGCGAGGCGCTGGCGCAGTGGCACGCCAGGTTGATGCCGCTGACGGCGGCCATCACACCGCAAGCGCCGCCGCCGCATGTGTGGCGGCGCATCGAGCAGCGGCTGTGGCCGGCGCCAGCGGTGTCGCGTTGGTGGCAGCACTTGTCGCTGTGGCGCGGCATCTCGGCACTGGCCACGGTGGCCACGATCGGCTTGGCCGTGCTGCTGGTGTTGCCCGGCCCGGCCCAGCCGCCGGTGGTGGTGGTGCTGCAAGGCACCGGTGGCGCGGCGCAAGGTGTCAACAGCTTCGTCGCCAGCGTCAGCGGTGATGGCCGTGCGCTCGTGACGCGGCCTTTGCTGCCGGTGAGCCTGGAAGCCAATCGCGTGCTCGAGCTGTGGTCGGTGCCGCCCGAAGGCGCGCCGCGCTCGCTGGGCTTGATCGCGGCCGATGGCGCCACCGTGATTTCGCGCCAGCGTCTGCCGGCTTCACTGCTCAAGGGCGGCACCGCGGCACTCGCGGTCAGCATCGAGCCACCCGGTGGCTCACCCACCGGCGCGCCGACTGGCCCGGTGGTCTACGCGGGTAAGCTGCAGTTGTAGCGGCGTCAGTGGCCGGCGGAGGGGCGTGCACCGGCCGCGAGCCGGTAGACCGTGCCGCAGTACGGGCACTTGCCCTCGCCGGTGGTGGCCACGTCGATGAACACCCGCGGGTGATTGCTCCACAGCGCCATCTTCGGGTTCGGGCAAAAGACCGCGCCGGGGCCTTGCAGATCGGCTGCGCCGACTTCGATGGCGGCCTGGGGGCTGAGGGTGGTACTCATGCGCGGATTGTCGCCGGGCTCAGACGCGCGACAGCCACTCGGCGTACTTCGGATTGCGGCCGTTGACGATGTCGAAGAACGCAGCCTGGATTTTTTCGGTGATCGGCCCGCGTGAGCCGCTGCCCAGCTCGATGCGGTCCAGCTCGCGGATCGGCGTGACCTCGGCCGCGGTGCCGGTGAAGAAGGCTTCGTCGCAGATGTAGACCTCGTCGCGCGTGATGCGCTTCTCGACCAGCTTGAGGCCGAGGTCGGTGCAGATCGCGAAGATGGTGTCGCGGGTGATGCCGTTGAGCGCACCGGCCGACAGGTCGGGCGTGTAGACCACGCCCTTCTTGA
>JANOKY010000409.1:0-4819 GCA_031419635.1 Burkholderiales bacterium
CTGACGCGACAATGCCGGCGTGACCCCGACCCACACCGCCGACTCGCGCTACGCCTGGACCCGCCTGGCCGTCACGTTGGCGCTGATGACCATCGGCAGCAGCGCGATGTACATCGTCTCGGTGGTGCTGCCCGCGGTGCAGGCCGAGTTCGGCGTGGCGCGGGCCGATGCCTCGCTGCCGTACACGCTGCTGATGATCGGCTTTGGCGTCGGCGGCATCGTGATGGGCAAGCTGGCCGATCGGTTCGGCGTGATGCTGCCGGTGTTGATCGGCGCCGGTGGCCTGGGCGCGGGCTTCATCGCGGCCGGGATGTCGGGCAGCCTGGTCGGCTTCACCGTCGCGCATGGCCTCCTGCTCGGCCTGTTCGGCAGCTCGGCGACCTTTGCGCCGCTGGTGGCCGACACCTCGCTGTGGTTCGTGCGCCGGCGCGGCATCGCGGTGGCGATCTGCGCCAGCGGCAACTACCTGGCCGGCGCGATCTGGCCACCGATCGTGCAGCACTTCATCGAAACGGTGGGTTGGCGCAGCACCTACATCGGCCTGGGGATTTTTTGCGTGGTGACGCTACCGATGCTGGCCTTGCTGATGCGGCCGCGGCCGCCGACCGCAGTGGCGGCCGCGGTGCGCCAGCGCAGCAACGCGGTGCCATCGACGCGGCCCTTCGGATTGAGCATGGGCGCCGCGCAGACGCTGCTCTGCGTGGCCGGCGTGGCCTGTTGCGTGGCAATGTCGATGCCCCAGGTGCACATCGTGGCCTATTGCAGCGACCTCGGCTACGGCGCCGCGCGCGGCGCCGAGATGCTCTCGCTGATGCTGGCCTGCGGCATCATCAGCCGGCTGGTATCGGGCCTGATCTGCGACCGCATCGGCGGCCTGCGCACCTTGCTGCTTGGCTCGGTGCTGCAGGGCCTGGCGCTGCTGCTGTTCATCCCCTTCGATGGCCTGGTGTCGCTGTATTTGGTGTCGGCCCTGTTCGGCCTGTTCCAGGGCGGCATCGTGCCCAGCTACGCCATCATCGTGCGCGAATACTTCCCGCCCGCCGAAGCCGGCGCGCGCGTCGGCACGGTGTTGATGGCCACGCTGCTGGGCATGGCCCTGGGCGGCTGGATGTCAGGCAAGGTCTTCGACCTGACGGGATCCTACGATGCCGCTTTCATCAACGGCATCGGCTGGAACCTGATCAACCTGAGCATCGTGCTGTTTCTGATGGCGCGGCTGCGCCGCGCGGCTCGTACTGACGCACCGGCGGCTGCCGTCAGCGGAAGAACAGGTACACCAGCACCAGAACGATGACCGGCACGCCGAGCACCCAACCCAACAGGTATTTACCCATGACCGACTCCAAGAGTTTGTAGCGCGAGCATGGGCCGAGGTCGGGCGACCGGCACGCGGACGAAACCGGGGTCGTTTGTAGGACGATGGCGCCTTGTGGTGCTGGCGGCATCAAGCCAATTCGAGCAGCACCGGCTGGTGATCCGACACCCGCGTTGCCAGGTTGACCTCGACGCGGCGCACGCGCGGCGCCAGGTCGTCACCGACAAAGACGAAGTCGCAGGTGATCGGCAGCGGGCCGTAGCGGCGGTCGTGCAGGCGGAATGTCGGCGCGTGCGGGGTGGTGCCGTGCGCCACGCGCCAGGCATCGGTCAGGCGCGTGGCGTGCGCGGCGGGCTCGGCCTGGATTGCCGCGTACTCGGCGTTGTGCGGCTCGAAGTTGAAGTCGCCGCACAGGATCGCGCTCTTCGTCTGTAGCTTGTTCTGGAACGGCGTGCCGGTGTCGTCGTCCTGCGGCGGCTGCGCGGCGTGCGCGCAGGCCTGCGTGTGCAGATCCACCAGCGCCTGCGCCTGCGCCTCACGCTGGCCGGTGGAATAGAACTCGAGGTGGGTGGTCATCACCCGGATCGGGCCCAGCGGCATGGCCAGCGTGGCGCTGCTGCACATCCGCGGCATCGAGCGCACGCCGCCATCGGCCGGGTACGGCAGAGGGTGGTGCCGCACCTGGGCGACAGGCAGGCGCGACGCGATCAGGTTGCCGAAGCGCTGGCGCTCGCCGCCGCGGCCGAGTTCCTCCACCGCGGCGCCGAAGCAGACCTGGTAGCCGGGCAGCAGCTCACGCACGCGCGCCACCTGGTCGAAGCCGGCGTTGCCGGTCAGGCGCGGGTAGTTGACGGCCACCTCTTGCAGGCACAGCACATCGAAGTCGGCCATCGCGCGGGCTTCGACCAGCACACGCTCGACGCTGACCCCATCGTCCAGGCCGCAGAACCACTGCACGTTCCAGGTGATGAGTGTCATTTGATCCCTGCGCGCATGAAGCTCTGCACGAACTGGCGCTGGAACAGCAGGAAGGCGATCAGCAGTGGCGCGGCGCTCATCAGCGTCGCGGCAGTGATGATCGACCAGTCGATGCCCTGGTCGGTGGACGAGAAGACCTGCAGGCCGACGGTGAGCGGCCGCGCGCTGACGCTGTTGGTGATGATCAGCGGCCAGAGAAAATTGTTCCAGTGAAAGCTCACCGACACCAGCGCGAAGGCGGTGTAGACCGGCCGCGCCAAGGGCACGTAGACGCGCCAGAGAATTTGCAAGCCGCTGGCGCCCTCCACACGCGCGGCGTCGTCCAGTTCCTTCGGGATGCCCATGAAGGTCTGGCGCAGCAGGAAGATCGCGAAGGCCGAGGCAAAGTACGGCAGGCCGATCGCCAGCAGCGTGTCGACCAGGCCCAGGCGGGCCATGGTCTTGTAGTTCTCGACCAGCAGGATGTCGGGCATGACCATCAACTGCACCAGCACCAGCGCGAACAACAGCTTCTTGCCGGCGAATTCGTAGCGCGCGAAGGCGTAGGCGGCCAGCGTGCTGAGCACCAGTTGGCAGGCCAGGATCATGCTCACCAGCAAGGCGGTGTTGAGGAAGTAGCGCGCGAATGGCGCCGCCGCCCAGGCGCGGGTGAAGTTGTCCAGCGTCAGCGGCGCGAACAACTCGAAGCGGGTCGAGAACTCGGTCGGGTGAAAGGCGGTCCAGACCGCGTAGGCCAGCGGCAGGATCCACAGCAGCGCCAGCAGCCAGGCGGCAACCGTATCAATCCAGCCGGGGTCGTTGTAGACCAGTCTGTTCATGGCACACCCCGCCCGCCGGGTACGGCTGGCGACCCTCCCGTGGCCACGAAGGGGCCACTGCGTGGCCCGTGGTCGGGCCTTGATTGGGGCGGCCCGGCGCGGCGTCCCGGCGCCGTCACTTGTAGTGCACCTTGCGGTCGAGGACGAAGAACTGGATCAGCGCCACCGTGGCCAGCACCGCCAGCAGCACCATCGTAAGCGCCGCGGCATAGGCCGTGTCCCAGAACTTAAAGCCGACTTCGTAGAGGTGGTACAGCAGCAGCGTGGACGCGTTGTCGGGGCCGCCGCGCGTGAGCACGACGATGTGATCGACCATTCGCACGGCATTGATCACGGCGTTGACCATCACGAACAGCGTGGTCGGCATCAGCAGCGGCCACTGCACATGGCGGAAGAAATACCAGCGTGACGCGCCTTCGATCGCCGCGGCTTCGCGCAGGCTCGGGTTCAGGCTTTGCAGCGCGGCCAGATAAAAAATCATGAAGAAGCCGGCCTCTTTCCACACCGCCACCACGGTCACGGCGCCCAGGGCCGTGCGTTGGTCGCCGAGCCAGTTGTGCGAGGGCAGGCCGAACCAGCCGGTGATCTGTTCCAGCAGGCCGTAGCCCGGGGTGTAGAAGAACAGCCAGATGTTGGCGACAGCCACCATCGGCAGGACGGTCGGCGTGAAGTAGGCCATGCGCAGGAAACCGCGGCCGGCGATGCGCTCGTTGACCCACAGCGCCATCACCAGGGCCAGGCCGATCGACAGCGGGATGGTGGCCAGCGCGAACCACAGGTTGTTGGTCACGGCCTTCCAGAACACCGGGTCGGCAGCCATCTGCTGGTAGTTCTCGAGGCCGACCCACACCGCCGGGCGCGCGCCCTTGGGCGTGGAGTAAAAGCTGTCGATCAGCGTGGCGACTGCGGGGATGTGCGTGAACACCAGCAGCAGCACGAAGGCCGGGAGCAGGAGCAGGTAGGCGTGAGCCGCTGTCTTTGCCCCGCTGGCCCTCACCCTGCCCTCTCCCAGCGGGAGAGGGTTGATACAGGTCTTGTCACTTGTAGGTGCGCAACAAGCGATCGGCCTCGGCCTGCGCGTCCTTCATCGCCTGCGCCGCCGTCTTGGTGCCGGTCAGCGCGGCTTGCAGGCCGTCGTTCAGCGCCATGGTGACACGCTGGTTGTCGTGCGTCGAGAACTCGGCCAGAGCGAACGGCAACTGGTCGCGCGCAACCAGCGCAGGCGGGAAATCAGCGCCGTACTTCTTCAGTGCCGCGGTGTTGTAGGCCGCTTCGCTGATCGCCACGTAGCCGGTGTCCATGCTCCACTTGGCGGCGCGCTCGGGCTGCGTCATCCACTTGGCGAACTTGAACGCCGCTTCCTGCTGCGCGGGGCTGGCCTTCTTGAATATGTAGAAGTTGCCGCCGCCGGTGGGCGAGCCGCGCTTCTTGCCGGCCGGCAGCATGGCCACGCCGAAATCGAACTTGGCGTTGTTGCGCACGTTAGTGAGGTTGCCGGTGGTGGTCCACATCATCGCCACCTTCTTCTCGAAGAAGTCCTTCGGCGTGGTGCCCCACTCGACGATGCCGCTCGGGTGCACGCCCTGCTTGGTCAGGTCGATCCAGTACTGCAGCGCTTCGATGACGGCCGGGTCGTCGAACTTGACCGCGTTGCCGCTGTCGTTGGCCATCGTCACGCCGTTCTCGATCGCCAGGGCCTGGAACAGCC
>JANOKY010000410.1:0-4969 GCA_031419635.1 Burkholderiales bacterium
GCCTTCATGATGTTGGGCAGGGTGACGTAGCGCGGCTCGTTCAGGCGCAGATCGGTGGTGATCACGGCCGGCAGTGACAGCTTGACCGTCTCCGATCCACCGTCGACTTCGCGGGTGACCGACACCTTGCCGTCCGCCACCTCGACCTTCGACGCGAAGGTGCCCTGCGGCAAACCGGCCAGCGCAGCCAGCATCTGGCCGGTCTGGTTGCAGTCGTCGTCGATGGCTTGCTTGCCCAGGATGATCAGGCCCGGCTGTTCCTTGTCGACCAGGGCCTTCAACAATTTGGCCACCGCCAGCGGCTGCAGCTCGTCGGCGCACTCGACCAGGATCGCGCGGTCGGCGCCGATGGCCATTGCAGTGCGCAGCGTCTCCTGGCATTGGCTGACGCCGCAGGAGACGGCGATGACCTCGGTGGCCACGCCCTTTTCGCGCAAGCGCACCGCCTCTTCGATGGCGATCTCGTCGAAGGGGTTCATGCTCATCTTGACGTTGGCGAGGTCAACGCCGCTGCCGTCGGCCTTGACGCGAACCTTGACGTTGTAATCGACGACCCGTTTCACGGGCACCAGAACCTTCATGACACGCTGCTCCTTCGCTCGCCGGTTGACGCCAACGTAAAGCGTGATTCTAGGCGGCGTCAGCCTCGCAAGGCCTCGTCAGCGCCGCGCTGCACATCCACCGGCCGCAGCAGCAGCAGGCCGAGCACGAAAAACAGCGCCGTCGAGACGATCGCGATGCGGTGATTGCCCGCTGTCGCCCAGGTGACCAAACCGTAGGTCACCGGACCGAGGATCGCTGCCAGCCGCGTGGCAAACGTCCACAGCCCGAAGAACTCGGCCATCCGCGTCGGTGGTGCCAGCAAGGCCGCCAGCGCGCGCCCGGCGGATTGGCTCGAGCCCATGCACAGCCCGGCGATCACGGCAGCGACCCAGAACACGGCCTGCGTGGTCGCCAGCGCGGCGAGCATCGTCATCACGATCCAGCCGACCAGGGTCACGCCCAGCGCGCGCTTGTGGCCGCTGCGGTCCTGCCAGTAGCCGAAGGCAAAGGCGCCGAGCGCGGCGGCGATGTTGACGAGGAAGATCAGGGCCATCGTCTGCGTCTGCCGGAAACCGAACACCTGCTCGGCGTACACCGCGGCCAATGTGATGACCACTGCGATGCCCGCCTGGTAAGCACAGGCACAGGCCAGCAGCCAGGAAAAATCGCGGTAGCGCTGCGCCTGCCGCCAAGTTTGGCGCAGCCGCGCCAGCGAGGCGGCCACACCTTCGGCCGCACCGGCCTGCGGCACGGCGCGCTCGCGCAGCAAGACGAAGGTGGCCAGCGAGGCCAGGCCGTAGACGCCGGCCGTGATCAGCATCGTCACCGGCACGAACTGTGTGGCCGGCTGGCCGCGGCCCTGGGCCCAGATCACGTAGCCCAGCGACAGCCCGAGCGACAACATGCCGCCGAAGTAGCCGAAGCTCCAGCCCCAGCCCGACACCTTGCCCAGCGCCTCGCGCCGCGCCAGCTCGGGCAGGAAGGCCGCGGTCAGCGATTCACCGTAGGAATAGAACAGGTTGGACAGCACGATCGCGGCGACGGCCAGCGCCACATCGCCGCGCCCGGCCAGCGCCAGCACCGCGGTGGTGGCCACGCAGGCCAGTGTGCTCAAGCCCAGCAGGCGCTTCTTGGCCGCGCGCAGGTCGGCAAAGGCGCCGAGGGCGGGCATCGTCAACATCACCAGCAGGCTCGATGCGGCCAGCGCCAGGGTCCAGGCCAGCGTGGCCCATTCGGCGTTGCCGGCGACGACGCCGACGAAGTAGCTGTTGAATACCGCCGTCAGTACGACCGTGGTGTAGCCCGAGTTGGCAAAGTCGTACATTGCCCAGCCGAAGACCTCGCGCTTTTTCACGCCTTGGTTGAGCGCGGCTTGGTCGAACAGCGGCATGAAGTCCTCGAACGCAGTGGGTGGCCGCGTCTATCATGCCCGCTGCCAATGACGGCCCGATGCGCGGGTGACGGAACAGGCAGACGTAGCGGGCTTAAAACCCGCAGCCGCAAGGCGTACGGGTTCGAGTCCCGTCCCGCGCACCAATCAAGCGTTTTTCCCGTCAACCGCCGGCCTGGGCCTGGCGCAGGCGCCGCTCGAGGTAGGCGCGCTCGGCCGGGTTGCGCACCTGGCGCAGGGCTTGGGCGTAGGCCAGCGCGGCATCGGCATGGCGGCCGCTGCGACGCAGCAGGTCAGCGCGGGCGGCAGCGACCAGGTGGTAATCGGCGAGTTCGCCGCGTTCGGAGATGGCATCGATCCAGCGCAGGCCCACGTCAACGCCCTCGGCCATCGCGGTGGCCACAGCCGCGTTGAGCTCAACGATGGCGGTGGGCTGCAGGCGGTGGAGTGCGGCGTAAAGCGCGGCGATCTGTGGCCAGTCGGTATCGGCAGCGGTGGCCGCGCGCGCATGCAGCGCGGCGATCGCCGCCTGCAACTGGAACGGGCCGACGTCGCGCCGCGCCAGCGCGTCGTCGAGCCAGGCCAGGCCTTCGACGATGCGCGCGGCGTGCCACAGCGCTCGGTCCTGCTCTTCGAGCGGCACCAGTTGACCCTGGGCATCGCTGCGCGCGTCGCGCCGGGCATCGTGCAGCAGCATCAGCCCCAGCAGACCTTCCGCCTCGGCATGGCCGGGCAGCAGCTCGTTGACCAGGCGGCCCAGGCGAATACCCTCGGCGCAGAGGTCGGGCCGCAGCAGGCCGGGCGACTCGGTGCCGAGGTAGCCCTCGTTGAAGACCAGGTAGACGACACCGAGCACGCTGGCGACGCGCTCGCCGAGCAGCTCGCGCGGCGGCACCTCAAAAGGGATGCGCGCCTCGGCGATCTTGCGCTTGGCGCGCACCAGGCGCTGCGCGGTCGTGGCCTCGGCCTCGACATGCGCCCGCGCGATCTCGGCGGTCGACAGGCCGCACAAGGTGCGCAGCGCCAGCGCCACCTGCGCCGCATGGCCGAGCGCAGGGTGGCAGCAGGTGAAGAGCAGGCGCAGGCGGTCGTCTTCGACCGCACCGGCATCTGCCGCGGCTTCATCGGCGGTGTCGGCAACACCTGCCGCCAGGTCGGGCAGCTCATCGAGCGGCACCGCCGTGCCACGCTGTTGCCGCAAATGATCCAGGGCGCGGTGTTGCGCCACGGTGGTCAGCCAGGCCGCCGGCCGGTCGGGCAGGCCGTCGCGCGGCCAGACTTCGAGGGCCTTGGCGCAAGCCTCCTGCAAGGCGTCCTCGGCCAACTCAAAGCTGCCAATGCGGCGGATCAAGCCGGCCAGCACACGCGCGCCTTCGAGCCGAAAGACCTGCTCGATCGCGGCGCCGATCATGGCGAGCCCCGCCTGTACCGGGCTGCGCTCAATGCGTGTCGGGTGTCAGGCCCAGCGGCCGCAGCTCGATCGAGCCGCCGTGCGCGCCCGGGCAGCGCGCCGCCCACTTCACCGCCTCGTCGAGATTGGCCACATCGATGAGGTAGTAGCCGCCGAGCTGCTCTTTGGTCTCGGCAAACGGGCCGTCGGTGAGCTGGGTCTTGCCATTGCGCACGCGCACGGTGGTCGCGGTCGAGATCGGCTTCAACTCCGCGCCGCCGCGGATCACGCCGGCTGCCGCCAGGTCGCTGCTGTACTGCTTGTACTGCGCGTACATCTGCTGGACGTCGGCGCTGCCCATGTCGGCAAATCGCTTCTCGTCGCCATAGATCAGGATCAGGTATTGCATGGCTCTTGCTCCGGTTCGGGCGCCTGCACATCGAGGCATCGCTACGACGCGGGCCTGGCCCGGATTCGACATCGTCGCCAGGAAATATTTTCGCGGCTGCGGCATTCAGAGCCAGCCGGCCTTGCGAAAGCGCCGGTACATCAGGCCGCAGACGCCGACGATCACCACCAGCGCCATCGGGTAGCCCCAGCGCCACTTCAGCTCGGGCATGACCTCGAAGTTCATGCCCCAGATGCCGACGAAGGCGGTGGCCACGGCAAAGATGCCGGCCCAAGCGGCCAGCCGCTTGGTGGTTTCGTTGTCTTCGATCGCGACCATCGACAGGTTGACCTGGATCGCGGTGGTGATGGTCTCGCGCAGCACATCGAGCGTGGCATTGCTGCGCACCAGGTGGTCGTAGACGTCGCGGAAGTAATCCTCCGAACGCTGGCAGACCGGCGGCACCCGGCCACCGAAGAGCTTGCTGCTGGCCTCCATCAGCGGCACCACGGCGTGGCGCACCACGCCGACGCGGCGCTTCAGGGCGTACAGCCGCTCGATGTTCTGCCGCGCCGAGCCGGGTTTGAAGATCTCGACCTCGACCGTCTCCAAATCCTCTTCCAGCGCGTCGATGACCGGGAAGTAGCGGTCGACCACCGCGTCCATCAGCGCGTAGAACACGAACGACGCGCCATGGCTCAACAGTTTCGGTTCACGCTCGGCGCGCTCGCGCACGCCGAGAAAACCATGGGTCGAGTGGCTGCGCACCGAGAGTACGAAGTTGGGGCCGACGAAGACGCAGACCTCGCCGACCTGCATCGCGTCGGTGGGCGTGTACTCGATCATGTGCATGACCGTGAACACGGTGTCGCCGTACTCTTCGATCTTCGGCCGCTGGTGGCCGTGGCGCGCGTCCTCGATGGCCAGGTCGTGGAGGTGGAACTGGCGCTGCATTTCGAGCAGTTCGTCGGCGGTCGCATCCTTCAGCGCCACCCAGACAAAACAGCCCGGGCGGGCGAGGAACTCGCCGATTGCCGCGACCGCGATGTCGGCCAGCTTGGTGCCCTCTTCGTAGGCGACGCAATTGATCAGCATGGGCGGCCCTGCGCTTGAGTCTCGGGGCATCTTCGCATGACGCACAGCGGCGTTGCGGTTGTGCAAGGACGCTTGGCCCGAAGGACTTCGCACCCCATCACTGGCACCTCTGAGCGAGGCAGCTCAGCCCGAACGCTTCGATGTCCACGGGATTGGAATGGAG
>JANOKY010000411.1:0-2489 GCA_031419635.1 Burkholderiales bacterium
GGCCGCAAATACGCTGCCAGACCCGCTGTTCGGCGGCGCTCCATTGCAGGCCGAATTCGCGCTGCACACACCATTCCGGAAACAAGCCCAGATCGCGCTCCAACAGCGCATCGCTGAACGGCGGCAGGGCATCTGCGGGCACATGCAGTTGCCACTGCACCAGTGCGCGGATGGCGTCGCGCATCAGGCTGTCGGCCTGCGCCGTCGAGGCCTCGCGCAAGGCGTCGAGGTAGAGCGTGTGGCCCAAGTCGCTGAGCAGCAGGAAACCGCGCTCGGAATCGCTGGCCAGCACCGCCGGGCCGTGCAGGCCGGCGGCCTCGATCAGCGCAGCGACATGGACGAACGGGCGCACGTCTTCCTGCGGCGGCGGCGCGTCCATCACGATCAGGCTTGGCCCGCTGGCCGCGTCGATGCGCAGGTAGCGCCGAAAACTCGCATCGGCCGAGGCCGGGCGCAGCGAGTCGGTGCGCAAACCGCGCGCCAAAGCCAGCGGCGCCAGCCAGCGGTCGAAGGCCGCATGGCGCGCGGTATCACTCCATGCCACGGGTGAAAGGGCTGCCGCGGGGGCGGTTGGGGGGGCGTTGGGGGTCGTCGTCACGGTGTCGCAGGGGGTCGCTGCCCGGGTGGCTGACCCTGTCATGGATAATTTTCATTCTACAAACCGTGCCGGTCGCGCCCCCAAGCCACGATTCACGCGACGTTTCATGTCCCACTTGCACCTGCTGGCGCTGGCCGCCGCACTGCTGTTGTCGCACGCCAGCGCCCAGGCCCAGGGCACGCCCGCGAGCGCGCCGCGCGCAGCCAGTGCGGCCAGCGCCGCGGCCGAGCGCCATTTGCCGCTGACATTGCAGGCCGACGAGCTGAGCGGCCGGCCCGACCTGGATTTGGTGGCCGAAGGCCATGTCGAACTGCAACGCGGCCCGCTGACGCTGCGCGCTGACCGCCTGACTTACGACAACGCCGAAGACCGCGCCCGTGCGCGCGGCAATGTGCAGATCGTCAATGCCAACGGCGACCGCTTCTCCGGGCCCGAGCTGAACCTCACCTTGCAGCGCTTCGAGGGCTACTTCCTGCAGCCGCAGTACTTCTTCGCCCGCACCGGCGCCGGTGGCCGCGCCGAGCGCATCGACTTCATCGACAGCGACCGCGCCCAACTCAGCCGCGCCACCTACACAAGTTGCGATGTCGATGGCAGCGGCACCCCCGCCTGGTTGCTCTCGACCGACCGCGTCAAGCTCGACTTCGAAGCCAACGAAGGCATTGCCGAAGGCGCCGTGCTGCGCTTCCTGGGGGTGCCGATCCTGGCCATGCCGGTGCTGAGCTTTCCGCTCAGCGACACGCGTAAATCGGGCTGGCTGCCGCCGTCGATCAACCTCGACAGCAAGAGCGGCCTCGAAGTGGCCGTGCCCTACTACTGGAACATCGCGCCGCAACGCGATGCCACGCTCACGCCCACCGTCTATTCGCGCCGCGGCGTCGGCCTGGACAGCGAGCTGCGCTACCTCGAGCCGCGCCACCAGGGCGAGCTGCAAGCGCATTGGCTGCCCAGCGACCGCGTCTATGGTGGCTCGCGCTACGCGCTGCAATGGCGCCAGCAGGGCCGCGCTTTCGGCCCGAGCGATGCCAGCGCCTGGCGCTGGGGCCACGAGGGCCTGCGCGTCTCGGACGACACCTACTGGAAAGACTTCCCGCGCGTGCTGCACTCGCTCACGCCGCGGCTGCTGCCGCTGGCCACGCATGCCGAGCGCGACCTGGCCTGGGCCGGCCTGCAAACCACGCTGTACGCGCGCAGCCAGCATTGGCAGGTGCTGCAAGACGCCGACCCGCAGGCGCTGATCGCCGCGCCGTACAACCGCGCGCCGCAACTCGGCTGGCGCGGAGCGGGGCGCTGGCTCGGTGGCGGCGGCAGCCTGGAGGTCGATTTCGAAACCGAAGTCAACCACTTCACGCGCACCGGCAACGACGCCGACCCGTCGCGCCCCGAAGGCTGGCGCAGCCATGCGCTGGCCAGCGTCAGCCACACCTGGCGCACACCGGGCGCCTGGCTGACGCCGCGGCTGGCGCTGAACCTGGCGCAGTACCGCACCGACACGCCGATGAGCGACGGCCGCCGCAACGCCTCGCGCAGCATCCCCACCGTCAGCATCGACAGCGGGATGGTGTTCGAGCGGCCGGCGCAATGGTTCGGCCGCACGCTGCTGCAAACGCTCGAGCCGCGGCTGCTGTACGTCAACACGCCGCTGCGCCAGCAAGCCACCCTGCCGCTGTTCGACACCGCGGCGAAAGACTTCAACACCGTGTCGGTGTTCAGCGACAACGCCTTCTCGGGTGTCGACCGAGTGTCCGATGCCCACCAGCTCACCGTCGGCGTCACCACCCGGCTGCTCGACCCGGCCAGTGGCGTCGAGGCGCTGCGCCTGGGCCTGGCCCAGCGCTACCTGCTGCGCGACCAGCAGATCACGCCCGACGGCGTGCCGCTGACGCAGCGC
>JANOKY010000412.1:0-3022 GCA_031419635.1 Burkholderiales bacterium
GACTTCCGCGCCGCGCTGCTGGCCAACCCGGCCAACTACATCGCCCAGCCGACGCTGGCGCTGTCGACCTGCCCGACGTTTGTCGATAGCGGCATCGCGCCGCGGCACATCGACCTGCGGCCCTTCGTGCTGTCAGGCAAGAGCGTGCAGATGGTGCCCGGCGGGCTGACGCGGGTGGCGCTGAAGGAAGGTTCGTTGGTCGTCAACTCGTCGCAGGGCGGGGGCACCAAGGACACCTGGGTGCTTGAGGCTTAGCCAGGCATAGGAGGACCGAAATCATGTTGTCACGCACGGCAGACCACCTGTTCTGGATGGCGCGCTATATGGAGCGCGCCGAGAACACCGCTCGCATGCTCGACGTCAACTACCAGATGTCGTTGTTGCCGCAATCGGCCGACGAAGCCGAGCAGGGCTGGCGTTCGCTGCTCGGCATCTCCGAGCTGACCGGCAGCTTCAGCGAGCATTACCCGAAGGTCGATGCGCGCAACGTCATGGACTTCATGGTCCGAGATGCCGCCAATGCTTCGAGCATCGTGGCCTGCGTGCGCGCGGCACGCGAGAACGCGCGCGCGGTGCGCGGCGCGCTGACCACCGAAGTCTGGGAAACGCAGAACCAGACCTGGCTCGAGTTCAACCGGCTCTTGGCCAGCGGCAACTTCCAGCGCGACCCGAGCACGCTGTTCGAATGGGTCAAGTTCCGCTCGCACCTGTCGCGCGGCGTCACGGTGGGCACGATGCTGCAGGACGAAGCGCTGCACTTCCTGCGCATCGGTACCTTCCTCGAACGCGCCGACAACACGGCGCGCCTGCTCGACGTCAAGTTCCAGAGCCTGGCCGGCGATTACTTCGGCGCCGCCGCCAACGGCGCAGAAGCCCAGGAGGTGGACTTCTACCACTGGAGCGCGGTGCTGCGGTCCGTGAGCGGCTTCGAGGTCTACCGCAAGGTCTATCGCAACGTCATCCGGCCCGACAAGGTGGCCGAGCTGCTGATCCTGCGCCCCGACATGCCGCGCTCGCTGGCCGCCTGCATGAACGAGGTGGTGGCCAACCTGACCCATGTGGCCAATGCACAGAGCGCCGAGACCTCGCGTCGAGCCGGACGCCTGCAAAGTGACCTCAAGTACGGCCGCATCGACGAGATCCTGGCCACGGGGCTGCACGCCTACCTGACCCAGTTTCTCGATCGCGTCGGCGACCTGGGTGTGGGCATCAGCCGAGATTTCCTGGTGCCGATGGCGGCGTAATGCTTGGGGTATTCACGGATCACGTGGGCGACAGGGTCGACTTGCGCGATGATTCGACCTCGGTGCCCCCCCATTCAGTGGGTACGCGTAACACCGGCATGGACTCTGCTTCCATACAATGAATTTGGTAACCGCTCGTGGGTGCAACCTGCGCGGGTACCCAACCCTTGGGGATGCGAATGTTAAAGAAACAAAAAACGAACAGGGTGGCGGCAGCCATCCTCGGCGTAGCACTTCTGGCGGGAATGGGATCGGCGCAGGCCGTCGTTCTTGTCGGCAAATGGGATCCGCTGTTCGGGTCTGCATTCCCCGGCATGGGCTGGGAAGGTGAAGCCAAGTGGTTCGTGCCCAATGCGTGCTTGCCGCAGCCCGGCTCGGTGACTGTGCTGAACAGTGCTGCGTGCTCCGGCGGCGGGATGTACATGATCGGTGCGACGGTCAATTTCTACGACTACGTCGCAGACCCGACGGGACTCACGAGCTTCAAGGCCGGCTTGACGTTTGGTACGCAATCCATCGTGAACAGCGTCGGCGTTTCGGGATTCAGCGTTGCCAATGTCGTCACCAATTTGTCAGGCGCTGGCACGCTGTCTGGAAATGCCGCCTACGACAACGTGGGGGCCTACAACTGGGCGATCCGATTTACGAGGGGTGAAGCGCGGCTGTATTACGCGAAGATCGGCGACGGCATCGATGACGAATGGGAGTACGAACAGGAAGAGCGCGAATACGAAGACTACGATGCATGCAAGCTGGGCGACATCAGCGCGCCGAATTGTGGTGTTAACGACTTCAGGCAGTTTCCCGCTATGGTCAGCTTCACGACGCTCCTCGTTCCTGAGCCGCAGACCTACGCACTGATGCTGGCCGGTCTGGCGGCGGTCGGTTTCACGTCGCGCCGTCGCCGTCGCACGTGATCGTGGTTGGACAGACCGTGCATGGCGCCTGACGAGGCGCACTGTGCAGGGCGACAAATCACTGAGCAGCCAGCACGCTGCTCAGTGCATTTTCAAGCTCCCAACATTCGCCCTCTGCCCAGAAAGTAGCAAATGACGACGTGGCTGCTTCTCGCTGCACGCGATCAACAAATGCACGCCAGCGCTGCTCGGCACGCGGTGCGCGTGCCAGGCCGAGCCGAGTGCGCAGTGCGCTGGTCGATGCCGCGAGTTTGACCGCCAACTCGCTCGAGCCAGTGTTGGCGGCCAAGGCCGCATGGTCCTCGAAACAAGACAGGAGTTCGTCGCGCATCTCGAAGTCGCGGAACGCGCGCAGGGCGTCGGTAAGGCGGCTGCGGGCCCGTACCAGGTTGTCACCCAGCAGATCGAGTTTGCCAAGCCACCACAACGCGTTGGCTTCGCCGCGCTTGTCACCAGCATCGCGGCACACCGAGAGCGACCGCGCGAACCGTACATAGGCCTGCGGCAGATCCCCAGCCTCGAATGCGGTTTCGCCCAATACCAACTCGCACTCGCCTTCGACTTCCTGGTTCTTGATATCGCGCGCGATCGAGAGCGCCTGATCAAGGTGCACGCGAGCCCGCGCGTCGTCGCCGGAGAAAACTGCGATCTGCCCCAGATGCACCAAGGCAACGGCCTCGCCGAGGCGGTGTCCCAATATACGCAGGAGCCGCAGCGCTTCCTCTTCGCCGGTTGCGGCACCGATCGGGTCGCCACCCTGTAGCCGCGCCAACGACAGCGTCGATAGCGTAGACGCAATGTCGTACGGCACGCCCAGGCCGCGCCTGAGCGCCAGGCAGGTCTCCAGCATCTGCTGCGCTT
>JANOKY010000413.1:0-3410 GCA_031419635.1 Burkholderiales bacterium
AACAGCAGGGCAAGCAGGAGGTTCTTGAACACGGTGTGGCGAATTGGCGAAGGGTGCGGCGAACGCCGGATGAGCGGTCAACGCGGTTATCGGCGATTTCGCCGTCAGGATTTACACGCCATGCCGCGCTGCGCGACTTGCGGCACGCATTCAGGTGGGTTGTGCCGCCCTGCCAGCCGGCTGCGATGCCGCGCCGGCACCCGCCCGCTGAGGCAAATCCTCGGTCGTGTCACCCGGCCCATCCGACGGTCTTGCGCAGTGCATCTGTATCAGTCCGCATCTGCCGCGCCTGCTGTCTGACCTGCCTCAAGCAATGCCGGCCGCAGCGCGCGAACAATTGATTCGACGCGTGGATCGGCGTGTGTTTCGAGGCGGCCGGCCGGTTGCCGGCAACGTCATGATCTGCTCGTCGTTGGGAGCTGTCGATGAAGACGCGCGTACTGGCACCACTCTTACTGGCTCTCGTGTTCGCCGGCTGCGGCGGCGGTGGCGGCGACAGCGGCGCCGTCGACATGGCGCGTGAGCAGCCGCTCGCTGCGAACCCGACCGACGCCCCGGCCCTCGCGGCTGCGAGCCAGGTGACCTTGATGTACGCGCTGGACTTCGTCGGTACCGCGGCCACCGGCTACGGCCTCAACGACGCAGGCGACGTGGTCGGCAAGTCCTACACCGATACCGGCTGCGGGCCCTTCTGCCTGCCGCCCGAAGAGATCGTCGTCTGGCGCGGCGGCAGCCGGATCGTGCTGCCGCTCGTGCCGGGCTTCGATCGCAGCTACCAGTTCCCTCTGTACATCAACAACCAGGGCTTGATCGGCGGCGAGGCGGGGATCATCGGCAGCCGCACGCACGCGGCGGTCTGGACCCCGGACGCCAGCGGCTACACCGCCCAGGATCTCGGCGTCTTCCCCGGCACCTCGAGCGCCGATGTCGCTGGCCTCGACGACCAGGGCCGGATGGTCGGCTGGTCCACGCTGGGCGGCGCGATTCCGACCGTCACCGTGCCCTTCCTGTGGTCGCAGGCCACCGGCATGGTCGACTTGAAGGCCCAAGGCTTCCCCAACGAGCGCCCGGCGGCGATGAGTCCGGGCGGCAAGGTGGTGACATGGAACTACTGGTACCAGTTGGGTGACCCGGCCAGCGTGCGGCCGCTGCCGGTCCCGCCGCGCGGCTACGTCGGCGCGGGTTCCAACGGCAGCGCGATCAACGACGTCGGCGACCAGGCGCATTTCCTGGTCTCGATCAATTCGCAGAACCTGGTCTATCCGTTCCGGCTGTCCAACGGCGGCGACTGGCAGATGCTGTCGACCTTCGGCACTGGCCGCCTGTCGAGCGCCGGCATGGGCTCGATCAACGCGGCGCAGGACGTCACCTTCACCGTCGGCAGCACCGGCATGGTCGCCGCCGGTCCTGCCGGCCTGGGCCAGGCCCTGGCGCCGCTGCTCTCGCCCGCGTACGCGGGGGTCAGCATCGGTGGCGCCGGCTCGATGAATGCCTCGGGCCAGATCCTGACGCAGGCCATGATCGGCCGCAGCCAGCGGCTGATGAAGATGACACCGGTGACAGCCTGCGGCGCGAACTGCCTGGTGTCGAGCGCGCTGACGATGACCGGGCAGTTCGTGCAGGACCCGCGGTTCCCCGGCAGTTGTTTCCAGGGCGGGACGATGTACAACCTGAGTTCGGCCACGGTGACGATCACCAGCGAAACCGGGGCCCCGCTCGGCGGCGTGCTGGTCAGCGGCCGCTTCCTCGACGACTACTGGACCAACCGCCCGGTGACCGGCAGCACCAACGCCGTCGGCGTGGTGAGTTGGACCCACAAGGGGCTGTGCGGCGTCGGTGCGATCGCGTTCCTGGTCGATGGCGCAACGCTGGCCGGGCGCAGCTTCGATCGCGCGCGCGGCATCCTGACGAACTACGTGATCCCCGGCACCACACCGCCGCCGACCAACCAGGCGCCGGTGGCCGTGGCGACCGCGACCTGCGTGGCCGGCCGGACCTGTACGCTCGATGGCAGCGCCTCCTACGATCCCGACGGCAGCATCGCGGCCTACCGCTGGGCCACGACCAGCGGCACCACCCTGGCGAGGCAGGCCGTGTTCACGCAGACCTTCGCGAAAGCGGGCAAGACCTCGGCGGTGCTCCAAGTCACCGACAACGCCGGCCTGAGCGCATCGAAGAAGATCACGTTCACGGTTTTGCGCTGACGGTGCGCGCGCCGCGCCATGTGGCGATGGCGGCCAGCAGCGCGGCGGCGGGCAGCAGCGGCGCATCGGCCGCGTGCATCGTCGCCAACGTGGTGCCGGTGACCGCGCACCAGAGCAGCGGTATCGGCCACAGCAGCGCGAACAGCAGGCCCGGGCTGTGGCGCGCCGGCAGCAGCAGCAACAGCCCGAGCGTGGCGAGCACGGTCGGGTCGGGCGCCAGGCCGAAGACCTCGGCCTGCGGCCACGGCCGGCCGAGCAGGGCGCCGAGCGCGGGTGGCGCGATGAGGGCCATCAGCAGCAGCGCCAAACCGAGTCCACGCGTGCGACCCCTCGGCGAGGCCCCGCGATCGCCGCTGCCGATCGCGGCCACGGCCCACAGCAGCGCACCCTGCAACGCAAACGCCGCGGCATACCAGGTCGCGGCCCAGTTGATGCTCGCGAAGCGCTGCCAGTGAAAGGCCCAGGCGACCCACAGCCACGCGGCCCCGAGCAGCCCGCAGGCCGCACTCGGCGCCCAAGCGCGGCCTTGCCACAAGGCCAGCCACAGCGCCAGGCCCAGGCCGACGGTCAACACCTGCGCTGGCCACAGCTCGGCGTTGTAGATCTCGAACAGGCGGTAGTAGGTGCGCGGCGAAAACAGCAAGAAGTCCGACGGCCGGTAGGTCCACCATTCGGTCATCGCGGCCCCGCGAGCTCACAGTGCCGCCGCATGCGCGGCCATGCGCCGGCGCATCGCCGCGTCGGGCAAGGCGCCACGCGCGGCGCCCATGTTCTGCCGCACATGCGCGACGCTGCTGGTGGCGGGAATCGCGCAGGTGACCGCCGGGTGCGAGACGATGAACTTCAGCGCGAACTGGGCCCAGCCATCGCAGCCGATCTCGGCCGCCCAGGGCGGCAGCTTGTGCCGCGCCAGGTCGCGCAGCAACTCGCCTTCGCGGAACGGCCGGTTCGCGATGACGGCGATGCCGCGCTCGCGGGCCAGCGTCAACAGGCGCTGTTCGGCCTCGCGGTCTTGCAGGTTGTAGGTTAGCTGCACGAAGTCGATCGGCTGGCTGCGCATGATCGATTCGATGTCGCGATGGCGGCGCCCTTCCGAGGTGGTGATGCCGACGTAGCGCAGCGTGCTGGCGGCTTTCATCGCCAGCAGCGTCGGCAGGTGCACCTCCCAGACCAGCAGGTTGTGCACTTGCACCAGGTCCAGCCGCG
>JANOKY010000414.1:0-3418 GCA_031419635.1 Burkholderiales bacterium
CAACAACCGCGACAACCTTTTCGGCAACCCGGCCAACTGGGCTGGCTTCTCCAAGGTCTATGTGCTGGCCGGCTCGCGCACCTGCTCGGCCAGCGAGCAGGTCATCAACGGGCTGCGCGGCATCGGCGTCAACGTCGTTGCCATCGGCGGCAACACCTGCGGCAAGCCGGTCGGCTTCCTGCCGCAGGGCAATTCCTGCGGCACGACCTACAGCGTGGTCAATTTCGAGAGCGTCAACAAGCTCAACGAAGGCCGCTACTTCGACGGCTTTGCGCCGACATGCGTCGTCGCCGAGGACTTCACGCGACCGATCGGCTCGACCACCGACACGCTGCTGGTGGCCGCCGCGCACCACGCCGATAGCGGCTTCTGCCCGGCCGGCACGGCGCTGCGCGAGCAGCCGCAGTCGCGCCTGGCGCCGCTGCTCAGGCGCTACAACGGCGCCGATGGCGGCGAACGCACAGGGATGTCGGCGCGCTGATCGTTTTGCCTGCGCGCTGCGACACTCTCCTGCTCGGTGCAGAGCAGGTGAGGGTTCGTGATGCGTGAAGTCGATCTGTTCGTCATCGGTGGTGGTTCGGGCGGCGTGCGTGCCGCGCGCGTCGCCGCCGAGCATGGCGCTCGCGTGGCGCTGGCCGAGGAGTACCGCGTCGGCGGCACCTGCGTGATCCGCGGCTGCGTGCCGAAGAAATTGATGGTGCTGGCCTCGCGCTTCGGCCAGGCCTTCGGCGATGGCGCCGCCTTCGGCTGGCACGCGGCGGCGGCACCGCGCTTCGCCTGGCCCGATTTGATGGGCCGGGTGCATGCCGAGGTGGCGCGGATCGAGTCGGTCTACACCGCCAACCTGCTCGCGGCCGGCGTCTCGCTGCACGCCGAGCGCGCGCTGCTCGACGACGCGCACACCGTTCGTCTGGCCGGCAGTGGCGAGCGCTTTCATGCGCGCCGCATCTTGATCGCCACCGGGGCCACACCGCAGGCGTTGCCCGACATTGCGGGCAGCGAACTGGCCTCGAACTCGAACGATTTGTTCGACTGGCCTGAGCAGCCGCGCCGCGTGCTGGTGCAGGGCGCCGGCTACATCGCGCTCGAGTTCGCCTGCCTGCTGCGGCGGCTTGGCTCCGACGTGACGGTGGTGCTGCGCGCAGACCGCGTGCTGCGCGGCTTCGACGACGAGGTGCGCGAGCACCTGCAGGCGCAGCTCGAGGCGCTGGGTATCCGCTTCGTCACCGGCGCGGCCGTGGCGGCGATTGCCGCGCGGCGCGACAGCCTGACGGTGACCCTCGACGACGGCCAGGTGCTCGACGCCAATGCGGTGCTGCGCGCCCTCGGCCGCGTGCCGCACACCGCGGGCCTGGGCTTGCAGGCCGCGGGCGTCGCGCTCGACGCCGGTGGCGCGGTGGTGGTCGACATCAACGGCCAGAGTTCGCTGCCGCACGTCCACGCCGTCGGCGACGTGACCGACCGCGTGCAGCTCACGCCGGCCGCGATCCGCGAGGGCCAGGCCTATGCCGACGCGGTGTTCGGCGCTCGCGACAGCACGCGCCTGTCGCACCTCGGTGCCCAGGCGATCGTGCCGGCGGCGGTGTTCACCACCCCCGAAGTCGGCACCGTCGGCCTGACGGAAGCCCAGGCGCTGGCCGCGCATGCCGACATCGACATCGACATCTACAGCACCCGCTTTCGCGCCATGAAGGCGGCCTTTGCCGGCAGCGACGAACGCACGCTGATGAAGCTGGTGGTGCAGCGCTCGACCGACCGCGTGCTCGGCTGCCACATCGTCGGCGCCGAGGCCGCCGAGATGATCCAGTTGATCGGCGTGGCGCTGACGCTCGGCGCCACCAAGGCCAGCCTCGACGCCACGCTGGCGGTGCACCCGACCGCCGCCGAGGAACTGGTGACGATGCGCATGCCGGTGCGCCGGCACGGGGTGCTCGGCGCCGCGGCGTGAATCGGCGCTACCCCGCGTCGACCAGATCGCGCCAGCCGACGACGGCCACCTCTTCACGATCGTAGCTGGCGTCGCCGCCATACACCAGCGCGCGTCGGGTGGCCCCGCCCAGGTGGCGATCGACGGTGGCCAGGTTGCGCAGCCATTCGCGCTGGAAAGTCTGGCCGGATTTCACTTCGACCAAGGTGTGCGCGCCGCCGTCTTCGAGCAGCAGATCGATTTCATTGCCGATGTTGTCGCGCCAGAAGTAGAGCGGCTGGCCCTGGCCACGCACTGACTGCCACTTGAGCGCTTCGGTGGCGACCCAGGTTTCGAACAGTGCGCCACGCGCGTAGTGGGTGGCCAGCGCGGCTTCGCTGCCGATGCCGAGCAGCCAGGCGCACAGGCCGGTGTCGAGGAAGTACAACTTGGGTGCCTTGACCAGGCGCTTGCCGAAGTTGCGGTGGTACGGCGCAATGCGCCGCACCACGAAGCTGGCCTCAAGCACATTCATCCAGGCCGCAGCGGTGGGCTGGGCAATACCGCAGTCGTGTGCCAGCGCGTTCAGGTTGAGCAATTGCCCCGTTCGCGACGCGGCCAGGCGCATGAAGCGCTGGAAGTTGCCGAGGTCCTGCACCGCAGACAGACTGCGCACGTCGCGTTCGAGGTAGCTCTGCACATAGTCGGCGTGCCAGCGCGCTATGGCAGCCGGCTCGGCCACCAGGCCGCGCGCGTGAATGGCGGGCATGCCGCCGGCCAGCAGCCAGGCGTCGAGCGAGGCGGGCGATCGGCCGGCGTCGACCAGTTCCTTCAAGCGCAGCGGATGCATCTCGATCATCGTCGCTCGGCCCGCCAGGCTTTGCGTCACGCCTGCGAGCAGCTAAAACTGCTGCGAGCCCGACAGCACGTATTGGCCGGGCTGGCCGCTCTTGTCGACGGCGGTTTGCAGGTAGGACAGCAGGGCCGGAACGCGCTGGGCCTCGTCGAGGACCAGCGGTGCGCGGTAGCGTTCGAGGAAACCGCGTGGATCGGTGTTCGCGAACTCGCGCACATCGGGATCCTCCAGCGAGACCATCGTCCAACCGGGCAGGGCGTGGCGCAGCAGGGTCGATTTGCCGACCTGGCGTGCGCCGCAGACGACGGCCACCGGGTAGTGGCGCAGGGCGCTGACGAGGCGCTGCTGCGCGCTGCGGGCGAAGTAGGGGGCGGCAGGCAGCATCGGAATTTTGCTATTTCAAGATTCAATCTTGAAATAGCAAAAAATATAGTGCACCTCATTCCCTAGTCTCAATCTCACACGAAATTCGTGTAACACGAACTTCGTGTTATTATTCATCCATGAAAAACGTCACCATCACCGTAGAAGACTCGGCTTTGGAATGGGTGCGGATTGAAGCGGCCAAGCGCAATACCAGCGTATCTAGGTTAGTGGGCGAAATGCTGGCGGACAAGATGCGCTTGACCGACGCGTACCAACGTGCAGCACACGAC
>JANOKY010000415.1:0-2237 GCA_031419635.1 Burkholderiales bacterium
GGCGCTGCCCGCACTTGGCCAGCCCGGCAGCGACTTCGAGCCGCTGATGACGCTGTACCTCACCGACAAACTGGCCCCCGACGAGATCGCGCGGGCCAAAGCCGCCGGGGTCGTGGCCGTGAAGCTCTATCCGGCCGGCGCGACGACGAACAGCGATGCCGGCGTCAGCGACATCCGCAAGACTTACCCGACGCTCGAAGCGATGCAGCGCGAAGGTCTGTTGCTGCTGGTGCACGGTGAAGTCACCGACCCGGCCGTCGACATCTTCGACCGCGAGGCGGTGTTCATCGAACGCGTGATGCAGCCGCTGCGGCACGACTTTCCTGAACTCAAGGTTGTGTTCGAGCACATCACCACCAATGAAGCGGCGCAATATGTCGCCGCCAGCGACCACTACACCGCCGCAACGATCACCGCCCACCACCTGCTCTACAACCGCAACGCGATCTTCACCGGCGGCCTGCGCCCGCACTACTACTGCCTGCCGGTGTTGAAGCGCGAGGTGCACCGCCAGGCGCTGGTGGCGGCCGCCACCTCCGGCAGCGCCAAGTTCTTCCTCGGCACCGACAGCGCTCCGCATGCCGCGGTGCTGAAGGAAGCCTCGGTCTGTGGCGCCGGCTGCTACACCGCGCCGGCCGCAATGGAGCTGTACGCCGAAGCCTTCGAGGCCGCCAACGCCCTGCACCGGCTCGAAGCCTTCGCCAGCTTCCACGGCGCCGACTTTTACGGCCTGCCGCGCAACCGCGGCAGCGTCACCCTGAAGCGCGAGCCCTGGCAATTGCCAGACAGCCTGCCCTTCGGTGACGCCACCCTCAAACCGCTGCGCGGCGGCGAAACCCTCAACTGGAGACTGGCATGAGCGTTGACCGAGTGATGCTGCTGATCGATGCCGACAACGTCTCGGTCGATGTGATCGAGCAGGCCGTGGCGTGGGTCGGTAAGCACTACGGTGGCCCGCATCTGCGCCGCGCCTACTGCACGGCCGAGTCGGCGGTGCAGCACCAGCACCTGTTCAAGCGCCTGTCGATCCGGCCGATGGTCAACTTGGCTGCGGGCAAGAACTCGACCGACATCGCGCTGGCGATCGATGCCATCGATCTGGCCATCGCCGAGCGGCCCGAGGTGATGGTCATCGCCTCGTCGGACTCCGACTTTGCGCCGCTGGTGGCGCGCCTGCGCGAAAAGGGCTGCCGCGTCGTCGGCATCGGCCAGGAGGGCAAGACGGGCGACGAAACGCAGACGGTGTATGACGACTACGAGGTGATCGCGCACCGCAAGCCGCGCGCGGCGGTGCGCGCCGAACGCCCGGCAGCCAAGGCACCACCGCCGCCCCCCGCGGCGAGGTCGCTGCCGCCGCCGGCAGCCAAGGCGCCGGCCAAGCGGGCGCCGCGGCGCAAGGCGGTCGCTGCGCCAGTCGCCGCTGCGCTGCTACCCGACCAGGCGCTGGCGATCCTGCGCGCGCTGCCGGCATTGGGCCGCGGCGAAACGGTCGAATTGCGCGTCGCGGCAGAAACCCTGCGCGAGGCCGGCCTGCTCAGCCGCAGCGGCTCGTCGACCAAGCTGTTCGGCCTGTTCCCGTTACTGTTCGCTTTGCAGCCACCCAAGGCGCCCAACCATGTGAAGGCGTTGCCGGCCGCGCGGGGGTGACACCCGATTGGCAGCGACCCTGGTTCGCGCCGCTGCGCGCCATGGCGGCTGGCCTGCCGATGGGTGGATCGGTGGCCGACCGCTTGAATGCACTCGGCGCTGCGCCACCGCGCTTCGTGCCCGCCAACGCATTGCCGCCCGGCGATGCCTACGAAGCTTTCATCGCCCGCAGCGGCACCGTGCCCACGCGCGACAACCTGCATGACCTGTTCAATGGCCTCATCTGGCGCCAGCAGCCGGCCCTGAAGCGGCGCCTCAACGCCTTGCAAGCAGCGCACATCGCCGCGCATGGCGTGCAGCCGACGCGTGGCCCGTTGCGCGACGCGCTGACGTTGTTCGACGAGCATGGCGCCCTGTGGGCCGACGCACCGCCACCGTTGGCCCAGGCGCTGGTCGCGCGCGACTGGCACGCACTGTTCATCACCCACCGCGCGTTGTGGCGCGACACACGCTTCGTGGTCTTCGGCCATGCCTTGCTCGAGCAACTGGCCTGCGCGCCGCGCAAGGCGCTGACCGCGCATGTGGCGCTCGGCGACCCGCTGGCCTGGTCAGCCGGGCAGTGGGCGGCGAAGCCCTTCCTGCCACTGCCG
>JANOKY010000416.1:0-2578 GCA_031419635.1 Burkholderiales bacterium
GAACAGCACACCGATCAGCGCTTCCTGCTGTTGCGGCGCGCGGCGCTCGGTCCAGGTCAGCAGCCAGGCGCCGAGCAGGGCCGCGCTGACCGCCGCTGCCTGCACCGCGATGCCGCCTTCGGGCAGGCCCAGGGCATCGGCTGCGATCACGCCCAGGCCGGCGATCTGCGCGATCGCCAGGTCGATGAAGACGATGCCGCGGTCGAGCACCTGGGTGCCGAGCGGCACATGGGTGGCCAGCACCAGCAGCCCGGCAATCAATGCCGGGCCGAGAATGCCCCAGTCCAGCGCCTGCCAGTTCATCGCGCCGCACCGGCGGCGAGCAGGCGGGCGACGGTATCGTCGAAGAGGCCGAACAGGTCTTTGGCGCCGTCGCTGCCGCCGACCGTGAACGGAATCTTCACGACCGCCACACCGGCGTTCTTGGCCAGCCAGTCCGACGGTCGCGGGTCCTGGTAGGCCGCGTACAGAACCATCCGCGCGGGCGTGCCCTTCAACGTGGCCAGCACGCCCTGCAGGTGCGAGGCCGTCGGCTCGACCCCGGGCTTGGGTTCGAGCACCGCCACTTCCTTCAGACCGAGCCAGTCGTAGAGGTAGGCGAAGGCCTTGTGCTGCGAGACCACCGGCGCACCCTTCAATGGCGCGGCCTGCGCCGTCCAGCGCGCCATGGCCTGCTGCCAACGGGCCGTGAAGTCGGCTTGGGACTTGGCGTACTGGGCGGCGTTTGCCGGGTCCAGTTGCTGCAGGCGGGCGCCGAGCGCTGCGGCCACCAGGGCGATGTTGCGCGGGTCGGTCTGGATGTGCGGGTTGCCCGCCGCGTGCACGTCGCCTTGCGAGCGGTCGAGCTGGCCCGGCACGTCGAGCTTGCGCACCGCATCGGCGGCGGCGAAGTTGCCGGGCTGGCCGGCCTGCACCTTGGGGTTGCCCGACTGTTGCAGCAGCAGCGGCAGCCAGCCGATCTCGAGCTCGGCGCCGGTGCAGACCACCAGATCGGCGTTGCGCGCGCGGGCGATCAGGCTCGGCTTGGCCTGGATCTGGTGTGGATCCTGCAGCGCGCTGGTGGCCACCGAGACCTCGACCAGGCTGCCACCGAGTTCCTGCGCCAGCGCGCCCCACTCGGGCTCGCAGGCAAAGACGCGCAGCGCGGCTTGCGCCGGCAGCGCCAGCATCAGCAGTGGCGCGGCGAGCAGCGTGAAAAAAGGGATGCGTTTGAACATGGCGGGTTCCTCGGTAAGTTGCTTGGGCTGCGGCGCATCAATAGCCGTGCGCGCCGTGTGCGCCCAGGCTCATCTGGTATTGCAGAAAGAGCTGGCGGTCGGCGGTGCCCTCGCGCGCACGGTCCTGCGCGAGCTGCAGGCGCAGGCGCGAGAACTCGCTGGCGTTGAAATCGACCATCAGGCTGTTCTTGTGCGGCCGCAAGCCGGCACCGTCCGCGCCGGCGTCCAGCCGCTCGCTGCGCAAGCCGACGCGCCAGCGCGGCATGAACTGGTAGATGCCTTGCACATACCAGCCGGATTGCATCGCGCGCAGCGCCGCCGCGTTGCCCGTGTCGTCCAACAGACTGCCGCTGCGCGTGCTGCGCAAATACTCACCCTGCAGCTTGAAATTGGTCTGCGTCGCATTGCCTCGCGGCGCCCATTTCCACACTGCGTCGGCAATCCAGACCCGGGTGCTGCCGTTGAAGATGCTGGTGCTGGCGTTGCCCGCGGCGTCGGTGGCCACCAGGGCCTGGTCGCTGGCCTTGGCACTCAGCACCGACAAGCCGGCGCGCCAGTTGTGGCTGTCGCCGAGGTCGCCACCGGTGTGCAGGGCCAGGGCGCGCATGCCCGCACCGTTGCGCGCGCTGTCGCTGCCGGGAAAGCCACGGCCGCGGCCGAGTTCGGCTTTGAGCTCGAGGTACTGGTCGGTCGGTGCCAGCCAGGACACCTGGATGCCGTCGTCGCCGTACTGGGTGCCGAGCAGGGCCTGGTAGGCCAGCGGGTTGTCGACGAAATCCCAGCTATGCGCATGCTGTGAATTGACGTAGCCGACGCCGGAAAAGAAACGGCCGGCTTTAACAGTCAGGCCATTGCCGAGCCCGGTGGTCTGGATATAGGCCTCCTCGACCGCCACCGAATCGTCGCCGCCCAGCGCGATCGTCGCCACGCCGCGCAGCCACGGATCGATGCTTGCCGACAGTCCCAACTCGGTCTCGGCCAGGCTCAGACCGCGCGTACCGGGGCCGGCCTCGGCGCCCTCGGGCAAGCGAAAGCCGCCGATCGCGTAGCGCGCCGGGTCCCGCGAGTTGCGGCTGTACAGACCCGACAGGATCAGCGAAATCGCCGGGTTGAAGGCGTTGCTGCCAGCGCCAGCGGTGGCAGGTGCAGCGGGCGGATTGACCGCCGCGGTCGCTGCGGCGGCGGCCAGCGCAGGCGCCGCCGCCGCGCTCGCTTCGGCCAGCTTCAGGCGCTGCTCCAGCGCTTGCAGGCGCGCTTCGTAGCCGGCGCGCATGGCGGCGATCTCTTGCCGCATTGCGGCGATTTCGTTCGGGTCGGCAGCCACGGCCGCATCCAGCGGCGCGGCCAACGCAAGCGCCAGG
>JANOKY010000417.1:0-4341 GCA_031419635.1 Burkholderiales bacterium
GGTTTGTCGTCGCCGTGCCGGTGTTCGTGAACGAGCCGGTGATGAAGGGCACGTTGTTGCCGACGACGATCTTGGCCTCTTCGTTGTCCAGCGTGATCAGGTTGGGGGTGGACATGATGTTGGTGTTGGCCTGCGTCTGCAGCACGCGGGCAATCGCCGACAGGCCGTACAGGCCATCGCCGAGGTTCTTCAACACACCGATATTCAGCCCGTTCGGCAGTGCGCTGAGTGCCGTGCCCGCGGTAGCGCGGCCGCCGGCCGCGGCAACCGAAAGATCGATGATCGACGGATCGCCGAAGCTGGTGCCGCCCGCAATGATGCGCGAGTCGCCTTTGCGACCGCTGATCCCTTGCCATTGAAAGCCGAAGTCAGCCGCGTTCTCACCGGTCACCTCGACGATCAGGCTTTCGATATACACCTGCGCGCGGCGCGAATCGAGCTGGTCGATCATCGAGCGCACCTGGCGGTACAGCGGTTCGGCAGCCGTGATGATCAGCGAATTGGTCGACGGATCGGCCTGGACGAAGCCGCCGGTGCTGGGGCCCGCCGAGGCCTGGATCGGCGCGGTGGCCTGCGGCGAGGCACCACCAGGCTGCACGTTGCCAGCCCCCAGCGGGTTGGCCGACGGGCTGGCGCTGGCGCTCGTGCCACCCCCGCCGCCGAACGCCGCACGCAGCACCTGCGCCAGCTTGACCGCGTCGGCATTCTTCAGGTGCACGACCCAGATCGAACCGCCGGGGCCGGCGCCCTGCGTCGGCAGGTCGAGCTTGTCGATGATCGAGCGCACCTGGGCCTGCCGCGCCGGATTGGCGGCGCGCACGATCAGCGCATTGCTGCGCGCATCGGCAATCACCGACACACCGCTGCTGCCTGCCGGCACCCCCGGCGTGACCCCGCCGCTGCTGTCGGCCAGGCGCTGCACCAGCGGCGCCATGTCGGTGGCCAAGGCATGCTTGAGCGGCACGACCTCGATCTCCGATCCCGCCGGCTGGTCGAGCGCGGCGATGATCTTGCCCAGCCGCGTCAGGTTGTCGGCGTAGTCGGTGATGATCAGCGTGTTGCTGCCGGGGTTGGCGTTGATGGTGTTGTTGGGGCTGATCAAAGGCCGCAGCACGGCCACCAGGTTGTTCGGGTTCTCGTGGTTGAGGCGGAAGATCTGGGTCAGGATCTGGTCGCCGCGCTGCTGCGTGGCGCCGATCGACACCGTGCCGGCCTGCAGCTTGGCATCGGCCTCGGGCACGACCTTCAACAGGCCCGCGTTCTCGACCACGGTGAAGCCCAGCCCGCGCAGTGCAGCCAGGTAGTTCAGGTAGGCCTCGCGCACCGTCAGCGGGGTTTCGCTGTAGACCGTGATGTTGCCCTTGACGCGCGGGTCGACGATGAACTGGCGATCCAGCATCGCGCCCATCGCGCGGGTCACGGCTTCGATGTCGGCGTTGACGAAGTTCAGTGTCACCTGGCTGCCGGACTTCAGCGCCGGGCTGTGGCCTTTGGCGCTGCCGCGGTTGCCGGTTTGCGCGCCCAAGGGCGCCGACGCGAGGACCGCCGACACGGCCAGGGCGATCGATAGTGTGGTTCGCTTCATGCTCATCCGATCGAGATGACCGAGCGCGCACCCTGGCGCCGGCCGATGATGTTCAAGAGGTTGTTCAACGCCGTCTCGCTGCCGTCGGTGGCCTGGGCCTCGCCGCGAAAGCGCAGGCCGGTGCCGGTCCATTCGCCTTGCCCCGACAGGCGCAGGGCGCCGTCCAGGGTGATCAGGTTGAGCTTGGCCGCGTCGGCGCTGGCGGCGTCGCCACGCAGCGTCAGGCGGTAGCTGCCCAGGGTGTCGAGGGTGGCCACGCGCGACGATGCGTTGGCCACATCCAGTGCCGCCTCGCCGGAGAAACGCACCCGGCCCTGCACCCACTCGATGGTCAGGCCCGGCGACGTGAGGCGCAACGTGCCGCCGAGTTGCAGCGTGTTCCACGGCGTGCCCAGGCCGACCAGCCAGGCCGCCGGCCATTGGCCCAGCGTGGTGCTTTCGGCCGGCAGCACCTGCACCGACAGGCGGCCCAGGCCGGGGCGGATCAGCGCACGCACTTCGCCACGCAGGCAGCAGGCCTGGCGCGCACGCAACTCGGCGCCCAGGCCGCGCAGGCCCAACTGCCATTCGATCCGGCCGGGCAGGGCGCTGGCGTCGCGGCTGCCAGGGCCGCCGGTCAACACCGGCAACGCGCTGCCGTTCCACAGCGTGCCGCGCGCCTCGGTCAGCAGCAGCCGCTCGCCGGTGGCCGAGGCCACCGCCGAGGCCAGCCAGGCGGCCGGCGCAAAGGCCACCAGCCCGGCGATCGCGCCGACGATCACGCCGGCCATCGCCCAGCGG
Organism: Burkholderiales bacterium; assembly: GCA_031419635.1. Taxonomy (GTDB): domain Bacteria; phylum Pseudomonadota; class Gammaproteobacteria; order Burkholderiales; family Burkholderiaceae_C; genus CADEEN01. The sequence goes on from JANOKY010000417.1 coordinate 2,366, forward strand.
CCGGCGGCGCCGCGGTTGTGCTGCCAGGCCAGTTCGGCCAGCGTCGATTCAGCAAAGCCGGTACGCGCAAAGCGCGCCTGCTGGCCGCGTTCGCGGGTGCGCAAGGCGGCCGAGATGATGCTCATTGGAGCCCCTCGCCAATCGAGTACGTTTGGCGATCCCCAAGGGCCACGCAGTGGCCCGTGTTCACGGTCCACGGGATGCGGGCTGGCTCGGGAGCGGCCCTGCGCTCGGCCCGCCATGCGCGATCGCGCCGCACGCACTTCACGGCACTGCCCCGCTGGGAAAGGCGACGACGATGCTGCCGCTGTAGCCCTGCGGGCCGCGCGTCAGGTTGGCTTCGAGCGGGCGGGCGCGGGCGGCGCTGCGGGCCTCGGCCAGCCAATCGCTCAACTGGGTGCCATTGACGCCCGACAGCGTCAGCGTGGCGCGGTCGCCGACCACCTGCAAACGGCCGGCGGTGCCCAGCGCTTCGCTGGCCGCGCGCAGCGCCGCCGCCGACTGGCCGGGGCCCAGCGCCGGGATCGCGCGCAGCTCGCGGGCTTCGCTGGCCTGGCGCTGCATCTGCTGCAACTGGGCATCGAGGCGGTCGAGCTGGGCCGGCGCGGTGCTCGCAGTGCGCCAGGCCGGCGCAATCGCCAGCAGCCACAGCAACAGCAGGCCCAGCAACCAGGCCGCCACGCTGATGCCGCGGCGCTCGCGGCTGCCCAGGGCGCGCCAACGGGCGCGCCAGGGCGCCGTCCAGTTGTCGATCGCGTCGCCGGCACTGACGGCCACCGCCAGGCGTGAGTTGGAGAAGCCCTTCATGACGCCGCCTTGGCGCGGCTGATCGTCAGCACGCCGTTGTTGGAGGCCAGATCCCAGCCGCCGCCCGCGAGCTGGGCGCGGAACTGGGCAGTCTGGGCCTCGGCCCAGCCACCGGCGGCAAAGCTCAGGCGGCCGTTGTCGAACTTCAAGGTGGCCAGCGGCGGCTGGCCCTCGGGCCAGGCCGCGGCGGCCACGCCGAGCAGGGTCTCGAAGTCGTTGTCGCCGCGCTTGCCGGCGGCGGTGCGCAGGCTGTCGGTTTCGCGCTGCATCTGCACCGGGGCGTCGAGCACGGCGCGCACCTGCGGGTGGGTGCTGCGCAGCAACTGCGTCATCGCGTCGCGCTTGCCGTCGAGCTGGCGTTGCTGGTGCCAGGCCCACAGGTTCAGGCCCAGCACCTGCAGGGCGACCATCGCGATCCGACCGTAGCGCACCGGCCGCCAGGCAGCGCTGCGAAAACGCCGCCAGCCGTCGCGCAACGCAAGCATGCCGCGGTGCCGCGGCGTGAGGTCGAACTGGCGCAGGTTCCACAGCGAACGAGCGGCTTGGAGCATCCGTTGCTCATCGGTCAGCACCAGCACGCCGCGGCCGAGCCAGCGCTCGGCCGGTGCGGCCACCGCGGGGTGGGCGCTCCAGCGCGCCGGCTGCGCGGCCCAGATCGGCAGCATCTGCCGCGCCAGCGCGCCCTGCACGCCGATCGCCGCGACGCCGTTGGCATCGGACCAGGTCAGTTGCATCGGCGCGCCGGCATCGGCGCCGAAGGCGGCCGAGAAGTGGCCCAGCGGCGTGTCTTCGGGCCAGGACAGCGGCACCGCACGCTCAACCTGCACACCGGCCTTTTCGAGGGCCCGCAGCTCGCTGGCGAACCAGGCCTTGTCGATGGCCGCGACCCAGGCGCTCTGGCCGCCGACGGCGCCGGGGGCCAGCGCCAGGTGCATCGCAGCGGGGTCGTCGAGCAACTGGTCTTCGAGCACGCCAGCCACCGCCGCGCGCTGCCGCGCCACCGGGGCCTTGGGCACGGTGATGCGGTGCCAACTGACATCGGTGTCGGCCAGCACCAGCACCACGCTGTCGGCCTTGGGCAAGAGCGCCGCCGCAGCACGGCCATGGCGGGCCACCAACAGGCCATCGGGGCTGAGCACGAAGGCCAGCTCGGTGCCGCTGTGCGCCGA
>JANOKY010000418.1:0-7089 GCA_031419635.1 Burkholderiales bacterium
TTCCATGAGCGTTTAAGGTCATGAGACCTGAGTCTTGCGATTGCTCACAAGCCTCTGGCACTCGCCTTCAAACGCCCACGCTTATCGGCTGTATTTTGTTAAAGAACCGCGCTTTCGGCGCTGCTGACTTTCGTTCAGCGAAGAGATGGGATTATGCGATGTTTTGCAAACCCGCGTCAAGCTTTTTGCTTTTCTCTTCCATCGCCGCCCTGTACTTGCAGGCCGTAGCCGTTAAGTGCATTGAGATCAGCGAAGCCTATGACTATACCAGCATTTTTCCCGGCGTTGCTTGATGCTGTCGCAGACCCGGCGCGATCGACACTTTCGCGCCGCGTTGCCCCTATGGCCGATGCAGTGCGAACGCCGCCTCGGCCGACGCTTGCGGATCGTCGGCGGCAAGCACTTGCGGCAACGCCGCGCGCAGCTTGCGCGTGTCGGCGCGCAGCACCGCCTGCTTGACCGCGGCAATCTGGCGCGGGTGCATCGAGAAGCTGCGCAAACCCATCGACAACAGCAGCGCGGTGAATGCCGGGTCACCCGCCATCTCGCCGCACACGCTGATGCCTTTGCCGGCGGCGTTGGCCTGGGCGATGGTCGAGGCGATGAGGCCGATCACTGCGGGATGCCAAGGGTCGTACAGGTGCGCGACCTGCTCGTCGGCGCGGTCGATGGCCAGCGTGTACTGGATCAGATCGTTGGTGCCGATGGAAACGAAATCGAAGTGCTTCAGCAAGCTGCCCAGCATCAATGCCGCTGCCGGCACTTCGATCATCGCGCCGATCTCGACGTCATTAAATGCGCGGCCCGCATCGCGCAGTTGCTTCTTGGCGCGGGACAGGGCCTCGAGCGTCATGCGCGCCTCGCTCAAGTGGGCCACCATTGGCAGCAGCAATTTGACCTTGCCATAGGCGCTGGCGCGCAGGATGGCGCGCAGTTGCTGGCGAAACATCGACGGCTCGGCCAAGCTCCAGCGGATAGCGCGCAGGCCGAGCGCCGGATTGAGCGTGTGCTCGTGGCGCAGCTCGTGGATCGTCAGCCGATCCAACGGCTTGTCGGCGCCGATGTCGACGGTGCGGATCGTCACCGGCAGGCCTTTCATTGCCACTACTGCCGCACGGTAGGCCTCGAACTGCTCGTCCTCGCCCGGCAGTTCGTGGCTGCGGTTCATGAACAGAAACTCGCTGCGGAACAGGCCCACGCCGACCGCGCCGGCATCGAGCGCGGTGGTCGCGTCCTCGGGCAGCTCGATGTTGGCCAGCAGCTCCACCGTCTCGCCGTCGAGCGTCACCGCCGGCGTGTGGCGCAGGCGATTCAGGCGCGCGCGCTCAAGCTCGATCTGACGCTGGCGGAAGCGGTACTCCTCGAGCACGATCGGCGGCGGGTCGATGATCACCGCGCCGGCATCGCCGTCGATCACGATCCAATCGTCCTGCCGGATCAAGCGGCTGGCCTCGCGCGCTCCGACCACGGCCGGGATGTCCATGCTGCGCGCCACGATCGCGGTGTGCGAAGTGCGGCCGCCGACGTCGGTGACAAAGCCGGCGAAGACGCTGCGCTTGAAATGCAGCATGTCGGCCGGCGCGATGTCGCTGGCCACCAGCACCAGCGGCTCCTCGCCGCCGAAGTCGCGTGCGCCCGCTACAGCGATGCGTTGGCCGCCATTGGCATGGCGCGCCAACGCGGCCAGGATGCGTTCGGTGACCTGTTCGATGTCGGCCTTGCGCTCGCGCAGGTACTCGTCTTCCATCTCATCGAAGTGGCGCGCCAGAACCTCGAGCTGCGCCGACAGCGCCCACTCGGCGTTGTAGTGGCGCTCGCGCACCCAATGCCCGGCCGCGCCGGTGAGCGATTCGTCGTTCACCAGCATCAGGTGCACGTCGATCAAGGCCGGCAATTCCGGCGGCGCGTCGGCCGGCATGTCGCGTTGCAGCGCAACGAACTCGGCCGCCACTTCATCGCGCGCTTCGCGCAGGCGATCGATCTCGGCCTCGACCTGGTCGGGCAAGACAAAGTAGTGCGCGACATCGACCCGGCCCGACGTGACCAGCACCGCACGGCCGATCGCCACGCCGCGCGAGACCGCCAAGCCGAACACCTGAATGCTCATGCGATCGAATGTAGCAGCGGCAGCGGCTTTGCCGCCAAGGACTACTGACCTTCGCCGAAGCGATCGGCGATCAGCGCCGCGATGGCGGTCAGGGCCTGCGCCTCGTCGGGGCCGTCGGCCTCGATCTCGACTTCGCTGCCAACGCCGGCCGCCAGCATCATCACGCCCATGATGCTCTTGGCGTTGATGCGCCGGCCGTTGCGGCACATGTGCACGTCGCAGGCGAAGCCGCCGGCCAGTTTGGTCAGCTTGGCCGACGCACGGGCATGCAGACCCAGCTTATTGCTGATCGTGACGGAGGTCTTTTGCATCGGCTTCGGCTGGGTTGCGGGCCTGGTTCTGCGGCCGTGTCGGGCTGACCTGCATCGCGCCCTGCGTGGCGCCCGCCAGGGCACGGGCAACCAGACTTTCGAGCGGCTCGCTGGCGTAGCACAGCGAACGCCAGAGCATTGGCACGTTGACGCCGGTGACCACCTTGACACGCACTCCGTCGGCAAGCCGCTGCGCCACGTTGCACGGCGTGGCGCCGAACACATCGGTGAGGATCAGCGCCTCGGGCGTGCCCAGGCTGGCCAGCTTCGCGGCGGCCTGGGCCTCGACCTGTTCGATCGGCATGTCGGGCGGCACATCGAAAGCGGCCAGCGAGCCCGCGCAATCGGGGTAGACATGCTCGGCCACGGCACGCAGCGCCGTGGCGAGCGGTGCGTGGGCAATGACGAGCAGGCCGGGCATGTTGATTCGGGTTGGACGCGGGCGATTATCCGTTGTGCGCCAACAAGCCACGCCGCCCACGCCACAGGAACCACCCATACGAGCCGATGCAGCACAGCGCAAACAGCGCAAACGCCGCCTGGAATGCCTGCACGCGCGGCCAACCCGACGCCCGCAGCGCGTCGATGGCCAGGCCGATGCCCCATTGCACGCTGAACACACCGGCAAAGATCACCAGGTTGAAGGCCGACAGTGCCCGACCCGCCGCCGCGGCCGGGAAGGCCTGCGCCAGCGCCGGCTGGCTCAGCGAGACGAAGGTGCACGACACACACCAGGCCGCCCACCAGGCCGCGTCGGCGCGCGGGCCGAGCAGCACCGCGCCCATCAGCAGCAGCAGCGCCAGTGGCACGCCCAGCGCGATCAGGCGGTCGACCTGCCAGCCGCGGCGCGTCAAGTGCGGCATCGCCAGGCCCCAACCGAGGAAGGCAAACAGCATCGACAGGTTGATCGCAAACAAGCCCCGCGCCGCGTCACCGGCGCTGCGCCCGGCCACCTCGGTCAGCCACGGCCCGGCCCACAGCGACTGCACCGCAACCAGGCCGCCATACACGAAAAAGGCCAGCGGCGCCAGGCGCACGAAATAAGGGTGGCGAAATATCGCCCGGTAGCCGAGCACCGCGGCGCCTGTGCCGGGCGTTGCTGGTTCGTCGTGCGGCACCACCCAGGCGATCAACAGCGTGGCCAGCGCCAGCAGCCCGGCAACGACCCAGAACAGGCCGCGCCAACCGACCACCGGCAGCAGCCACTGCACCGGCAGCGTCGAAGCCAGCATGCCCAGCGAGCCGGTCATCAGCATCCACGAATTGGCGCGCAATTGCGCGGTGGCGCCGAAGCGGTGGCGATACGCCGTCAACGGCGCCATCAGGCAAGCTGACACGCCAACACCGATCAAGGTGCGCGCAGCCAGCAGCGCAACGAAACTGCGGGCCAGCGCAAATGCGGCGCAAGCCGCAACCGCCAGGCCCAGCAGCAGCAGCAGCACACGGCGCGGGCCATGGCGGTCGAGTGCGCGGCCGAGCGGCAACTGCATCAGCGAAAAGCCGAGGAAGTAGGCGCCGCCCAACAAGCCCAGGTCGCCCGCCGACAGCCCCAGCTCGGCGCTGAAAGCCGGCGCCAGCGTGGCCGTCACCGCGCGCAGCAGGGCCGAGAAGAAGTAGGCAAAGGCGAAGGCGGCAAATAAGGCCACCGCCATCCGCGTCGAAGCCAGAGGCACTGGCGCGGCGGGCAACTGAACCACGCTCACGACGGCAGGCGCAGCGCGCCGAAGAACGTCTCGACGGCTTCGACATCCAACCGCGCGCCGACCACGGTAGCCTGGAACACTTTTGTGCCGCGCGCGAACACCGCCACCTGCTCTTCGACGCGCTGGCCGTCGGCGAGTTGGCCGTGCAACTGCTGGCGTCCGGCCTGCGCGAGGGGCGTCGCCCCGTCGATTCGCAGCGGCACCGCCGGGCGCGCAGCGGTTGCCCCGATGTTGCGCGCCGCAGCCTCGGCCATTTCGTCCAGCGCGGGCCCAACCCGTTGCCCTTCACCCATGTCGGCAAAACCGACCGCATAGGTCGCGCCGCTGGCCGTGCACGCGAACAGGGTCATCTCGACAGCCACACCGGCCAGCAGCAGCCGGCGCGCATGGCTGGACGGCTTGCAGGGGAACAGCGCCAACAGGCCCGCGCCTTCAGGCCGCACGTCGCGCCAATCGAGCACCGGCGTGCACGCCGTCGCAGCGCATGCCAGGGCCAACACCGCAGGGACAGCGCGCATCGTCATCGGCCCACATTATCCCGACTGCTCCCCGCGCTTACGATCGCTTCATGAGCCCAACCCCGCCCCCGCCTCCCGCCGCACTGGCCGGCGTGCGCGTGCTCGACCTGTCGCGCGTGCTCGCCGGGCCGTGGTGCACGCAGACCCTGGCCGACCTCGGCGCCGACGTGATCAAAGTCGAGCGCCCGGCCAGCGACGGCCATCCCGGCGGCGACGACACCCGCGGCTGGGGCCCACCATTCCTGCCAGACCGCGATGGCCGCGACACCGCCGAAGCCGCCTACTACCTCGGCTGCAATCGCAACAAGCGCTCGATCACGATCGATCTGGCACAGCCCGAGGGCCAGGCCTTGATCGGCCGATTGGCGGCCGGGTGCGACGTGCTGGTCGAGAACTTCAAGGTCGGCGACATGGCGCGCTACGGCCTCGATGCAGCCACCTTGCTGGCCGCGCAGCCGCGCCTGGTCTACTGCTCGATCACCGGCTTCGGCCAGACCGGCCCATACCGCAGCCGCGCCGGCTACGACTACGCCGTGCAAGGCATCGGCGGCCTGATGAGCGTGACGGGCGAGCGCGACGACCGACCCGGTGGCGGGCCGCAAAAAGTGGGTGTCGCCGTCGCCGACCTCTTCACCGGCCTGTACGCCACGATCGCGATCCAGGCCGCGCTGCGGTACCGCGACGCCACCGGCCAGGGTCAGCACATCGACATGGCCCTGCTCGACACCCAGGTGGCGATGCTGGCCAACCTCGGCGCCAACTACTTGGTCACCGGCGTGGCGCCGCAGCGTGCCGGCAACGCGCACCAGAACATCGTGCCTTACCAGGTCTTCGAGGTGGCCGACGGGCACCTGATCCTGGCCGTCGGCAACGACACTCAGTTCGTACGCTTTTGCGCGGTCGCCGGCCGCACCGAGCTGGCACGCGACGAGCGCTTCGTGCGCAACGCCGATCGCGTGCGCCACCGTGAGTTGCTGATCCCGATGCTGGACGAAGTCATGCGCACGCGAAGCAAACAGCAGTGGCTTAGCACACTCGAAGCCGCCAAGGTGCCCTGCGGTGCCATCAACAACTTGGCCGAGGTCTTTGCCGATCCGCAAGTGCAGGCCCGCGAGATGGCCGTGCCGGTGGCGCACCCGCTCAGCGATTCATTGCGCCTGGTGGCCAGCCCGATGAAGCTGTCGGCCACCCCCGTGCAGGTGCGCCGGGCGCCGCCGCTGCTGGGTCAGCACACCGACGAGGTGCTGGCCGAACTGGGGCTGGACGCGGCCGAGCGTGGGCGACTGCGCCAGCGCGGCGTGGTCTGATCAGCGCCCGAAGACTTTTTTCAGGATTGCGCTGCCAGTGGCCACCGGGTCGCGGCGGATCTTCTTTTCTTCCTCGCCGATCATCAAATACAGGCCGTCGAGCGCCTTGCCGGTGACATAGCCCTTCAGATCGGCGTCGTCCTTTTTCAGCAGGCCCATGCCGGCCGCCTTGCCGGCCACGGCGTCGTATTTCTGCGCCAGCGACACCTTCTCGGTCGCGCGGCTCACGATCGGCAGAAACTTCTGGCCGATCGGTGCGCGCGTCTTGGTGCTGAAGAAATCGGTCACCGAAGTGTCGCCGCCACGCACGATCTTCAGCCCATCATCGACCGACATCGACTTCACTGCCGCCACCAGCAGCGCCTTGGCCTCGGGCACCGCGGCCTCGGCGGCGCGGTTCATCGCCGTCACCAACTCATCGACGCGCTTGCCCTGGCCGGTGGCCTTGAGCAGCTTGGCCGCATCTTTCAGAAAGCCCGGGAGTTCGATGCGCACCTTCGGGTTGCCTAAAAAACCGTCGTTGCGGCCGAGCAGGCTCACCGCGGCATTCGCGCCGCGTTCGAGCGCGGCGCGCACGCCTGAGGCGGCGTCGCCCTCGCTTAGCGCGTGGGCCGGCGCGGCGGCGCCCAGGCCGAGCGCCGGCAGGGCCATCAGGCGGGTCGTAAACTGTCTGCGTTGCATGTGATGAGTCTCCCGATGAAGCTGGCCCGCCCGTTGATAGTTACCGTGATCGCTGCCGTGGCGTTGGCGGCCGCCGCGCTGGCTTGGCGTGCGGTCGCCCACAGCGAGCCCGCGCCGGCAGTGTCCTACACCCTGCTCGACGGCCGCCAAGGCAGCACCGAAGCCCTGCGCGGCAAAGTGGTGCTGGTCAGCTTCTGGGCCACCACTTGCACCGTTTGCGTGGCCGAGATGCCGCAACTCGTGACCACCCACAACCGGTTCAAGGACCGCGGCTACGACACCGTGGCCGTGGCGATGAGCTACGACCCGCCGGCCCTGGTGGCGCGCTTCGCCGCGTCGCGCCAGTTGCCGTTCGGCGTGGCCATCGACAACACCGGCGAGATCGCCCGGGGCTTCGGTGATGTCGAGTTCACGCCCACCTCGTACCTGATCGACCAGCGCGGCCAGATCGTCAAGCGCTAC
>JANOKY010000419.1:0-6057 GCA_031419635.1 Burkholderiales bacterium
CGCCGTGGTGATTGCCTCGCCAACCGACACCCACAGCGAGCTGATCCACCGCGCCGCCGCGGCCGGCAAGCACATCTTCTGCGAGAAGCCGGTGGACCTGTCGGTGCCGCGTGCGGCCGAGTGCGCCGCCGCAGTCAAGGCGGCCGGCGTGGCCTGCATGATCGGCTTCCAGCGCCGCTTCGACCCGACCTTCGCCGAAGCCCAGGCCCGGCTGGCACGCGGCGAGATCGGCGTGCCTGAAATGCTCGTGATCACCAGCCGCGACCCCGGCGCTCCGCCGGCGCAGTACCTCAAGGCCTCGGGTGGCATCTTCCGCGACATGCTGATCCACGACTTCGACATCTTCCGCTGGATCCTGTGCACAGACCTGGGTGATGGCGGTGATGAGGCCGACACGCTGTATGCCACCGGCTCGGTGCTGGTCGCCCCCGAGATCGCCACCGTCGGCGACATCGATTCGAGCGTGGTCACGATCCGCACGAAGAAAGGGCGCCTGTGCCAGATCAACACCAGCCGCCGCGCCGCCTACGGCTATGACCAGCGCTTCGAGGTGCTCGGCTCCAAGGGCCTGCTGCAATGCGGCAACCACCGCCCGACCGAAGTGGTGCAGTCCGATGCGAATGGCGTGCGCGCCGACAAGCCCGAGCACTTCTTCCTGCAGCGCTACCGCGAGGCCTACCGGCTGGAGCTGGCGCACTTCTTCGAATGCCTGCAAAGCGGCCGGCCCTTCCGCACCACGGTGGCCGACGGTGTCGAAGCGCAAAAGCTCGCCGATGCGGCAACGCAGTCGTGGCAGAGCGGCAAGGTGGTGCCCCTGTGAACGCGGTGAGCGCGCCCCCGCTCAACATCGGCATCGTCGGCCTCGGCCGCATGGGCCAGCGCCACGCCGAGCAGCTTGCGCTGCGCACCCGCGGCGCGCGCCTGGTGGCTGCGTGCAGCCCATCGGCCGACGAGCGCGAGTGGGCTGCCAAGACGCTCGGCGTGCCCGCGCTGTACGAAGACTACGGCGCCCTGTTGCGCGACCCGCAGGTGCAGGCCGTGGCGATCGTCACGCCGACCACGCTGCACGCCGAACAAACCATCGCCGCGCTCGAATCCGGCAAGCATGTCTTCGTCGAAAAACCACTGGCGCTGGACGTTCCAACCTGCGAGCGCGTCGAGGCCGTCGCGCGCTGCCACCCCGAACTCGTCGCCATGGTTGGCTTCGTGCGCCGTTTCGACGCCCACTACCAGGAGGCCAAGGCGCAGGTCGACGCCGGCCGCGTCGGCCGGCCGTTCCTGGTGCGCTCGCAAACCTGCGACATGAACGACCCCGACGGCTTCTTCGTGCGCTTCGCGCCCACCTCGGGTGGCATCTTCCTGGACTGCAGCGTGCACGACATCGACCTCGCGCGCTGGCTGCTCGGCAACCCCAAAGCCCTGCGCGCCTTCGCCACCGGCACCATCGCGCTGCACCCCGGCCTGGCCGCTTGCGGCGACGTCGACAATGGCCTGGCCATCGTCGAATTCGAAGGCGGCGCGAGAGCGCAGTTCTACGCCAGCCGCACCCTGGCCCACGGCCACGAAACCAGCACCGAAGTCATCGGCACGGCAGGCAGCGTCAGCGTGGGCGTCGGCGCCCACCGCGACCGCGTGCAAAGCCGCGACGCCACCGGTGTGCACCACCGCGTGCTGGTCGATTTTGTTGAGCGCTTCGCCGAAGCCTTCCAACGCGAGATGGCCGCCTTCGTCGCCGCGTGCAAGGGCGAAGCGCCCGCTCCCCTGACGCTATCGGATGCCACCGAGGCCACGCGCATCGGCGTGGCGATCACGAAGTCATTGAAGAGTGGGCAGGTGGAGGCGGTGGAGTGAGCGGGCGCGGCAGCATGGCGGAAATCGCCGCGCCCACCTGCACGTCCCCGCCGGTTGATGCCGCAGGACGGGCCGCGAGGCGCATTGAAGGGCGACGCTGATCGCCATTCATCCGCGTTTTTTAGGTTGCCTATGTCGGAACGCAAGGCTCGTTTCGGGGGAGATCGGGTGCGCATCTACGGAGGCGGCTGGCCAGTACGATCGCCCCACTCGCAGCCGGCATAGGCAACCCGGCCGCCTGAGATCCTCATCCCCTACATCGCGTTCGGTGTCTGACCGTATCCGGTCCCAACCGGCCGAAGACCCCGCGTACTGATGCAGATCATTCTTTTGGCTGGTATCCGCCAAACGGCAACGCCGAGCTTGACACAGGTCATCTGCACGCTGCAACAGCCCGGCTACAGTGGCCTGAAGGCGAGCAAGCATTCGCGCCATGACCAACACCCATCCCCAGCAGCTGAGCCGACGCAAGGGCATGCACATTGATGTGGATGCATGCCTCGCGCGCCGCCCGGCGGCCGTAGCCTGCGACGCCTGCGTCGAGGTGTGCCCCACCCAAGCCCTGAACTGGGCCGACGACAGCGTGACGGTGGAAAGTACCTGCATGGCCTGCGGCCGTTGCATGGCGGCCTGCCCGAGTGGCGCGATCACGCTGAGCGGCTTCGAGGCCCTGGCAGCGACCCCGGGGACGACCAACGGCGAGCTGTACATCGAATGCGCACGGGTGCCGTTGAAACTGCGCCGCGCTGGCGCTGTCACCGTGCCGTGTCTGGGCGGCGTGACGAGCCTGGACATGCTGAACATCGCGGCCCGCAGTCGGGCGGCGGTACTGCTGGATCGGGGCTGGTGCACCGCATGCCCCGCTGGGCGTGACCAGACCTCCACCCTGCAAGACATCGTGGGCGACGCATGCAACGACTTGCGCACCGCACTTGATGGCGCTGCCGACCGCGGCCTGCTGCCGCGCATCGACCAGGTGCCACTGCCGGCGACCGTCGCGCAGCCGCCAATCTCCGCCACGGTTCTCGGCGGCACCGCACTGGATCGGCGCGGCTTCTTCGCCACCTTCCGCGCTGGCGCCAGCACGGTTGTAGCGGCCGCCAGCCGGCCCCGGCACACGCGAACCCGCGCGGCCTGCAGGCCCTCTCCCGTGGCACGGCAACACCTGGCCGCCCGGGCGGACGCGCTGGCCACCGTGGCGAAGCGCCGCAGCCGCCCCTTGGCCGCGGCAGCCTTCCCGGCAGTCACAGCGCACCGCAACTGTTGCCACGAAGGCATGTGCGCGGCCGGCTGCCCGAGCGGCGCCCTGCGCCTCGTCGACGACGAGGCCAGCGGCCAGGTGGGTCTGGACATCGACGCCGCCCTATGCCTGGCTTGCGGGCTGTGTGCCGCGCTGTGCCCACACGGCGCGTTGTCGGTCGCGGCCGCCGGCCCTGCCACCGAGCCCTGGCAGCCTGGCCCCCTGGCACTGACGCGGCACAGGCTGCGCACATGCACCCAATGTGCGGACGGCTTCATCCCCCGCGACGACGCTGAACTCTGCCCGCGCTGCGCCATGGCGCGCGAGCAGGGCCGCAACCTGTTTGGCGCGCTGCTCACCGGCAGCGCCCGCCGAAACACCTCTCCCACCTCCTGACGATCCACGGAGCCCTTCATGACCGAACCTAGAGTCCAAGACCGCCCCAAGGTAGCCCTGTCGCGGCGTCGCTTCCTGCAGGCCAGCGGGGCCACCGCCAGCGTCGTCGGCGTGGCCAGCCAGACCAACCTGATGACCTTCGACAAGGTGCATGCGCAACCCGCGGTAGCGCCCGCAGCCGTCGGCGCACAGACGACGGTGACGAAGAGCTTCTGCCACCAGTGCCCCGCGCGCTGTGGCATCGACGTGTACACGACCAACGGCCGCGTGCACGCGATCTACGGCACCGTGGACAACCCTATCTCCAACGGCAAGCTGTGCCCCAAGGGCCACTACGGCCAGTACCTGCTCTACGACCCGGACCGTTTCAAGAGCCCGATGAAGCGCACCAACCCCAAGAAGGGCCGTGACGAGGATCCGAATTTCGTGCCCATCACCTGGGACGAGGCGCTCAAGACCGTGGCGGATCGGCTCAACGCGCTGCGCGACAAGGGCGAGACGCACCGCTTCGGCCTGCTGTTCGGCCGCGGCTGGGGCGCGACCGATGCCGGCCTGTTCGGCGACTTCTCAATGTTGTACGGCTCGCCGAACATCGGCCTGAACCATTCGTCGATGTGCGCGGATGCGTCCAAGAAGGCGAAGCTGTGCGCGGACGGGAACTATTCGTACAACTCGTACGACTACGCCAACACCAACTACCTGCTTATATTCGGCGCGGGCTTCCTCGAATCGTTCCGCCCGCTGAACAACAACCTGCAGGTCTGGGGCCACATGCGCACGAAGGCGCCGCGGACCAAGGTCACGGTGGTAGACGTGCACACCTCGACCACCGGCGCCGCTGCCGACCGCTTGTTACTGACCAAGTCGGGCACCGACGGCGCGCTCGCGCTGGCCATGGCCCACGTGATCGTCAGCGAAGGGCTGTGGGACCGCAAGTTCGTGGGCGACTTCATCGACGGCATCAACCGCTTCAAGCCCGGTGCCGCCGTCGCCACGACCTACAGCCAGGAGGACCTGGAACGGCATCGTGAGGCAGCGGCCAAGGCCGCGGCGAAGAAGGCCGACTCCGACAAGAAGGGGGTCGCGGAGCGGGCCAAGCTGCATTCGGACATCGATGCCCTGCGCGTCAAGGTCGAGGAATCTGACGACCCGGCCGTCATAGCGGCGTTCAAGAAGAAGCTCACCGAGCTGCAGAAGAAGGAAGCCGACGCGGGCAGGCTTGCCAGTGACATCGAGTCGCAGCGCAGCGCGCTCGAGAAAAGCGTTGCACCGGCACCCGAGCCCAAGGTCGGCGAGGCGCTGTTCGAGGGAAAGTGGACCCTCGGCCTGCTCGAGTGGTGGAACGCGGTCCTGAAGGACTGCACGCCAGAATGGGCTGAGAAGATCACGACGATCCCGGCCAAGGACATCCGCGCGGTGGCCGTCGAGTTCGGCTCCACCCGTCCGGCCATCGCGCTGTTCGAGCGTGGTGCGACGGCGCACACCAACGGTGTCTACAACGCAATGGCCATCCACGCCCTCAACGCGCTGGTGGGCTCCCTCTTTGCCAAGGGCGGCCTCGGCTACCAGTCCAGCGTGCCATGGGCGAAGGTGTCGGTCAAGGCCGAGGACTACCTGGACGATTACGCCAAGGCACCCGAGCGCAAGAAGATGCGCGTCGACCGCGCCAAGAGCGAGGACTGGCCGATGGTCTCCAACATGATGCAGGAGATCGCGAAGAACCATCTGAAGGGCAACCCCTACAAGATGGACACCATGATGTTCTACATGACCGGCCCGATCTTCTCCGGCCCCGAAAGCAAGGACTGGGAAAAGGCGATGGCCGACGTGTTCGTCATCGACACCTCGCCCTACCCGGGCGAGACGGCGATGTTCGCCGACCTGATCCTGCCGGACCACACCTATCTCGAACGCCTGCAAATCGGAGACACCTATCCGTTCCAGGGCTATCCGATCGCGATGATCCGCACGCCCGCGGTCAAGCCCCTGTACGACACCAAGGTGTTCGGCGACGTCGTCATCGAGATCGGCAAGCGCATCAAGGGCAAGACCGGCGAGTACTACCAGGCACTGGGCAGCACCGAGAAGATGATCCGCGAGATGGCCAAGGGCTTCGAGGCCAACCCGGGCAGCAACGGCGTCAACAGCTTCGAGACCTTCGTGCAGAAGGGCGTCTGGTTCAAGAAGCCGTACAGCTACCGGCAGATTGCTGGCGAGTTCTACTTCTGGGACGGCGACGCCAAGTCGTACTCCCGGCAGATGGTGCCCGCCGAAGTCAAGGACAAGCTGCTGAAGACGCCCTCGGGTAAGTACGAGTTCAAGTCGGGCTACCTGGCCGAGGAGCACCATGCGCAATTCGTGCGTGACAAACTCGGCATCCCGGTCGAGATGACGGGATTCCCACAGTACATCCCGGCCAAGCACCCCGGCGGTGGCGATCTGCATTTCATCAGCCCCAAGCTGGCCGGGCAGGCCGAGGGGCGCTCGGCCAATCTGCCGCATGCCTCGGCCATGATGCAGCCCACGGTGGGCGGCAAGCGCAACGTCTTCCTGGAGATCAACCCGAAGAC
>JANOKY010000420.1:0-8535 GCA_031419635.1 Burkholderiales bacterium
CCTGGTCGGGGTCTTGCCGAGCTGGGGCCACAGCAGGAGCTGGGGCTACGGGCCCAGCGGCGGCGTCGGCCTGATCGTGGTCATCGTCATCGTGCTGCTGTTGATGGGCAGACTTTGAGCCTTCGCACGCTGGTGATCGGCTTGGCCGCGTTGGCACTGGCCGCCTGCGGCGAGACGGCCCTGTTGGCGGTTTCGGCCGGCACCGGGCCGCAGCCTGAACTGCCGCCACCGCGGGCTACGCTGATCCCGACTGTGAACATCGCGCCGGCCAAAGGCTGGCAGCGCGGTGCCACGCCTCAGCCCGCGCCCGGCCTGCAGGTGGTGGCTTTTGCCGCCGGCCTGGACCACCCGCGCTGGCTGCTGGTGCTACCCAACGGTGATGTGCTGGTGGCCGAAACCAATGCCCCGCCCAAACCCGAAGATGCCAAAGGCATCAAGGGTTGGGTGATGGGCCTGATGATGAAGCGCGCCGGTGCGCGCACGCCCAGCGCCAACCGCATCACCCTGCTGCGCGACAGCGACGGCGATGGCGTGGCCGACCTGCGCTCGGTGCTGCTCGAAGGCCTGAACTCACCGTTCGGCATGGCCCTGGTGGGCGACAGCCTGTATGTGGCCAACTCCGATGCGGTGCTGCGTTTCCCCTATGCGGCCGGCGACACGCGCATCGCCGCGCCGGGCCAGCGCGTGGTCACGCTGCCGGCCGGGCCGATCAACCACCACTGGACGAAAAACCTGATCGCCAATGCCGACGGCAGCAAGCTCTATGTCACCGTCGGTTCGAACAGCAATGTGGCCGAGCGCGGCATCGAAGCCGAAGCCGAACGCGCCGCGATCTGGGAGGTCGATGTCCAGAGCGGTGCGCACCGCATCTTCGCCTCGGGCCTGCGCAACCCCAACGGTCTGGCATGGGAGGCGAACAGCGCCGCGCTGTGGACGGTGGTCAATGAGCGCGACGAGCTCGGCAGCGACCTGGTTCCCGACTACCTGACCTCGGTTCGCGACGGTGCCTTCTACGGCTGGCCCTACAGCTACTACGGTGCGCATGTCGATGAGCGCGTCAAGCCGCCGCGGCCCGACCTGGTGGCCAGCGCGATCACCCCCGACTACGCCCTGGGCCCGCACACCGCATCGCTGGGCCTGGCCTCATCGGCCGGCACCTCGCTGCCGGTGGCGTTCGCCAGCGGCATGTTCATCGGCCAGCACGGCTCGTGGAACCGCCGCCCGCACAGTGGCTACAAGGTCGTCTTCGTGCCCTTTGCCGGCGGCAAGCCGGCCGGTGTGCCGGTCGATGTGCTGAGTGGTTTTCTCAGCGACGACGGCGACGCTTTCGGCCGCCCGGTCGGCGTGGCGCTGGACAAGACCGGCGCGCTGCTGGTGGCCGACGACGTCGGCAACACGGTCTGGCGTGTCAGCGCTCGGCGTTGAAGCCCGGGCCGGCCACGATGTCCACGGCCTACGGCACCCTGCGCATGCGCTGCGGCATCGTGCTGGCGGCGCTGGCAGTGGCCAGTTGCGTCGGCTGCAGCAGCCTGCCGACGATCGTGCCCGACCTGGCTGCGCGGCCGGGCACTGCGGTGCAGTTGGAAGGCGCGCGCGGCCCGCTGTCTGCCGCGCAGAGCAAGGCCATCCTCGCCGCGCTGGCCAGCCGCAGCCCCAACACCGACATCTTCGAGCGCCACCTCGCACTCGAGGAGGCCATCGTCGGCAGCCCGCTGACCACCGGCAACCAGGTGATCCTGCTGCAGGACGGCCCGGCCACCTACCAGGCGATGTTCGCGGCCATCTCGGCGGCCAAAGACCACATCAACCTGGAGACCTACATCCTCGACGACGACGAGGTCGGCCAGCGCTTCGCCCAGGCCCTGATGGCCAAGCAGGCCCAGGGGGTACAGGTCAACCTGCTGCGCGACAGCGCCGGCACCTTCGGCACGCCGGCGGCGTTCTTCGCCCAACTGGCTGCCAGCGGCATCCGGGTGCATGAGTTCAACCCGATCAACCCGCTGGCCGCGCGCGCGAGCTGGCAGTGGAATCAGCGCGACCACCGCAAGCTGCTGATCGTCGACGGCCGCACCGCGTTCCTGGGCGGCATCAACATCAGCAGCGTCTATTCCGGCGGCTCGTTCAAGAGCGGCTCGAAGGGCCAGCCGAAGAACCCCGGTGCCGATGACCCGGCCTGGCGCGACACCGACCTGCAGTTGCAGGGCCCGGTGGTGGCCGAGCTGCAGAAACTCTTCATCGAGGCCTGGGAAAAGCAGAAGGGTCCGCCGCTGGCTGCGAAGAACTACTTCCCGCCGCCGCAGAACGCCGGCCGCCAAGTGGTGCGGGCCATCGGCAGCTCGCCCGACGAGCCGTTCAGCCAGATTTACGCCACCCTGCTGTCGGCCATCGCCAGCGCCGAGACCAGCGTGCGCATCACCAACGCCTACTTCGTGCCCGACCCGCAGTTGCTGGCCGCGCTCGAAGCCGCGGCCGAGCGCGGCGTCGATGTGACCCTGATCCTGCCCAGCCAGACCGATTCGTGGCTGACCTTTCACGCCGGTCGGCGCAACTATGCGCGGCTGCTGCGCGCCGGGGTCAAGCTCTACGAGCGCCGCGGCGTGATCCTGCATTCCAAGACCGCCTTGATCGATGGCGTGTGGGCGACGGTCGGCTCGACCAACCTCGACTGGCGCAGCTTCCTGCACAACCACGAATTGAACGCGGTGGTGCTCGGCGCCGAGTTCGGCAGCCAGGTGCAGGCGATGTTCGAGCGCGACCTGGGGGCGTCGGACGCGGTCACGCTCGAGCAATGGCAGCGGCGCTCGCTCGACTTGCGGGTGAAGGAGCTGTTCGCGTGGGCCTGGGAATACTGGTTGTGAACGCGCTGCGATTGCGCCTGTAGGCCAGAGCCTACGGCGAGATGGCCTGCTCGGCGACGCCACGAACGGCCTTGCGCCGATTCACGCCGACGCTCTGCAAGGCCACAGTGGGCAACAGGCGCCTGCATTGGGTGCCACACCTTCCCCCATCGCTCAGCGCAACAAGGATTCCCATGACCGCACGCACATTTGCCACCGTTTGTTCCGTCTCGGCCCTGGTGCTGATCACGGCCTGCTCTTCGGGCCCGCGCCGCAGCGACCCTTATGCCAGCGCACCCAGCGCCGTCAGCACCGCGAGCCAGTACGGCAATGTCAGCAACATCGAAATCGTCTCGTCCGGATCGCGTGGTGCCGGCGGCGCCGTGCTCGGCGCGGTGATCGGCGCGGTGATCGGCAACCAGATCGGCAGCGGCAGCGGCCGCGCTGCAGCCACCGGCGTGGGCGCGGTCGGCGGCGCGATCATTGGCAACAACCTGCAAAAGCGCAACGAGACCGATGTGTACCGCATCAGCGTGCGGCTGGACAACGGCGCCACGGCGCAGTACGACTACCAGAGCATCGAAGACCTGCGCGTCGGCGACCGCGTGCGCATCGACGGCGGGCAACTGCACCGCGTCTGAAGCCGCGTCGCCCAGCGACCGACGGTGCCCGCGCCGACGCGCTTCATCGTCGCCTACGCGGCGACGCTCGGCACGATGGTCGCGCTCGATCTGCTGTGGTTGGGCGTGATCGGCAAGCCGATCTACCAGCGCGGCATCGGTCACCTGATGGCCGAGCAGCCGAACATCGCCGTGGCGCTGGTGTTCTATGCCATCTTCGCGCTCGGCTTGATGGTTTTCGCGGTGGCGCCGGGTGGCTCGGCTGGCGGCTGGGGCAAGACCGCCGGGACGGCGGCGCTGTTCGGCTTCTTCGCCTACGCCACCTACGACCTGACCAACCTCGCGACCCTGCGCGGCTGGCCTGTTGGCGTTTCAGTGCTCGACATGGCCTGGGGCACCGGGGTCAGCGCGGTCGCCGCGCTGGCCGGCAGAGCCGCGTTGGAGCGTTTCGGCGCCGCTTGACAGGGTTCGAGGCGGTTCTTATGTTCGCTGGCGTACAGACCAAGGACTTCCAAATCGCTACAAGCTCACGTTCGACCCGACCCCTGTGACCCGGGTCACGCGCATGAGGCCCCGACATGATCCAGAACGCTTTCACCGGCGAGCCCAAGGCCAAGCCCATACCCCAACCCACGACCGTGGCGCAGCAGCAGAGCGACTTCACCGCCGAAGGCGCGCCGCTTGCCGGCAACGCAGCCCAGACGCTGCCGATCGCGCCCGCCGGCCTGGCCTCGCCGCCGCAGCCTGCGGCGGCGCGGCCCGGTGCAAGCCGCTGAGGCGCGAATCATGGTGCGTGATTCAGCGCTGCCTGCGGGTGGGTTGCCCAGCCCGTTGGCCGATGTCTCGATCGACGATTGGGATGCCTTGCTCTGCGCCGTCAAGGACCGCCTGCGGCAGACGGTGGGTGAGGACTTGACGCAGGCGATGAACGGCTCGGCGGTGCCGGTGCGGGCCAGCGTGCTCGAATGCGTCGAGGCCCTCGACCAGTTGCACAACACCCTCAAGCATGTGCTGGCCGCGCAGGCGCCCATCGACACGCACGACACGCACAGCCAGCAATAGCGCTCGGCTCACGGCACGCGCGGTCGATCCGAACGCGGCGCATCCTTCAGCGCAGACATCAGCAATTGCGGCAACAGGCCCGCAAACAGCGCCGGCTTGAGCGCCCAGCGCCAGGGACGGCTCCAGGCGAACACGGCACCGACAGCGAAAGCACCGGCGACGAGCGCCAGCGGATGACGCTGCGCGATCGGCCGCACCACTGTGTCGGCAGTGTGGCTGGCCACGCCGACGGCCACGCGGGCAGGATGCCGCGACCACCAAAGGCCGATTGCATCGATGGCGATGCCGGCCCCCGGAATCGACTTCAGGCGGTCGAGCCAGGGCGTGGCCATTGGCGCACCGGTGAGGGGGTCGGTGGCGGGCCACCGCGGCGCAGCCGCTTCGTGCAAGGCCTGGCGCAAATGCTCGCGCGACAGCGCCACGCGCTCGGCGGCTGAAGGCAACACGGCGCTCATCAGGCAACCTCTGCGCTGCGCGCTGCGGTTTGGCGCTTGGGACGGCCCGGCGCGCTCACAGCGCCGCCGCTTCACGCAGCATCGCCATGTCGGCCTTGACCTGCACGCGCAAGTCGTCGAAGGCCGCGCGTTCGCTGGCGGATTGGGCGGCGATGCCGCAGGCCAGCGCTGCGGCGATCGGCACCAGCGGCACGGCGACCAGGGGCCATGCCGCTGGCCAGGCCAGGTTCGGGTTGACGGCCCACAGCATCAAGGCCACGCCGGCCAGCGTCATGCCGACGAGCAGACCGACCAGGGCCACCGCACTGAGCATCGCCTTGCGCTTCCAGGCGTTGGAAACGCGCGGAATCTCGTCCGCCACCAAGTCGGCATAGGCCTCGGCGTGGTCGGCCAGCAACTGCGGCCGTTTGGCAATCAGGTGAAACAAGGGGTGCATGTGAGGGGCCGGCGGGCGGCCGCTTTCGCGGCCGCCGGGGTTGACAGGTTCAACCAGATTCAACCGCGATCGCGCGAGCGGCTGAGCATGCCCACCAGCGCCATCAGCGCCGCACCGGTGGCGGCTGCGATCAGCATCGCCTTGAGCGGCTCGTCCTTGATGTACATGACGGTGCTGTCGGTGGCATGAACGGCTTTGTCGCGCAGTTGCTGCGAGGTGTCGCGCACGGCGTTCACGCCGCGTTGCGCCAGCGCGCTGGCCTGCTCGCCGGCCCGGTTGATCAACGGCGCGGCCTCGTTGCGCAGATCCTGCGCGCTGCTGGCCAGGCTATCGAGCGCGTCGTTGGCCACGCGCTGGGTTGACTTGATGGCGTTGTCGGCAGAGCGCGAGGCCTGGTCGGCGAGGCTGTTGCTTGGCTCGAAGGGCTTGTTGGTGATCATCTGGATTCCTTGGGGGGGTGGGTGAACGACAGGGTGGACGAAAGGGCGGGCTCAACTCTTCTTGATGAGCCCGTAGAGGAAACTGGCCACGGCCAGGATGGCGAAGACGATGAACAGGATCTTGCCGATGCCCACGGCGCTGGCGGCAATGCCGCCGAAGCCGAACACGGCAGCGATCAAGGCGATGACGAAAAAGACGACGGCGTAGTGCAGCATAGCGGGACTCCTGACGGGGGCTGGCTTGACGAGCGGTGAACGCAGTTTGCTGGCTGGCGCGCGGCGCGGCGATAGGCGCCTGGGCCGGCTGCCTGTCGGGCGAGCGAGCGAGAGGCAGTAGGACGGCGCTGACATGCCGCAAGGCTTCGCCAAAAACCAAGCCTGCGTGGCGCCGCCGCCATCGGCTCCTTCCCCCGCTGGGGGAAGGCTGGGATGGGATCTCGGTGCAGTGCGCAGCTCGCGGTCCCCACTTGCAGTGCGCGCTCCGGCTTGCAAGCCGGAGCCGCTCGGCGGGCTCGCCGCATGCGGCTCGAAACCCCCGCCTCGCCCCCAACCCTCCCCCAAGCGGGGGAGGGGGCAAGACGCTCTCACCCCGCCTGCGGCAGCGTGACCCGCACGGTGGTGCCTTGCCCCGGCGCCGACACCACGTTCAAGCTGCCGTGCTCGGCTTCGACCCGAAAGCGCATGCCCAGCAGCCCGTAGGCCGAGGTCGGCGGCGTGCCGGTGTCGAAGCCCACGCCGTCGTCGCGCACCGACACCTCCACCTGGCCGTTGCCCGACGCCAGGCTGAGCCAGACGTGCCGGGCCTTAGCGTGCTTGCTGAGGTTGGTGATGGCTTCCTGCACCAGCCGGTAGACCACCAGTTCGGCGCTCGCTGAAAGTGCCACTGGCGCCAACGCGCACTGCACCTCGATGTGCGAACGCTCGGCGAATTCGCGCGCCAGGATTTCCAGCGCGGCCACCAGGCCCAGATTGGCCAGCGTCGACGGCCGCAGGTCTTCGATGATGCGCCGGCCCAGCGCGATACTGCTGTTGAGCGTGCCCACCAGGTGCGCCAGGCGCTCCTGCGCTTCGGGCGCGGTGCCGGCCAGGCGCGACTTGATGCGCGCCGCGTCGAGCTTGGCCGAGGTGAGCAAGGCGCCGAGTTCGTCGTGCAGGTCGCGCGCCAGGCGGTGGCGTTCGTCTTCACGCGCGGTCAACAGGTGTTGCGTCAATTCCGTCAACTGCGCGGTGCGCAGCTTGACTTCCACTTCGAGGCGCGCGCGTTCGGCCTCGGCCAGGCGCTTGAGCTCCTGCTGGTGGGCTTGCACCGTGGTGCCGTGGCGCAGGTACATGTACAGCGCCAGCAGCATCACCGCACTCAGTATCGTCACGCCGATGCGGCTGATCAGCAGGGTCTGGTACACGCTGGCCTGGCCCTTGGCCACGTTCCGCGACTCATAGGCCAGCAACTCGGCGCTGACCTCGCGGATGGCTTCCATCTTTTCCCGGCCCAGGCCGCTCAACACCAGCTCTTTGGCCGCATCTTGCCGCCCTTCCTTGTGCAGGCGAATCGTCTCGGCGATGATTGACATCCGGGTCTCGGTCAAGCCGCGCAACTTGGCGAGCCGCGCTCGGGGTTCGGTCGCATCGCCATAATGCTGGTCGAGCAACTTGAACGATTCCTCAACCGCTCCCAGCGCCTTCGCGTAGGGCTCGAGGTACTCGCTGTGGCCGGTCAACAGGAAACCGCCCTGGCTGGTCTCGGCATCCAGCACGCCGCGTTCCAGGCGCTGGATGTTGACGCGCGCGGTGGCCATCTGGCCCAGGTCGTCGAGAATCTCGACCGACTGCCAGTACGAACCTTCGCTGATGAACAGCATCGCCACCGCGGCCAGCACCGCCAGCGCGAACACCACCGGGCTGCGCTGGATGACTTTAGGGGCCTGCATCGTTGGGACTCGCCGCAAAAGGTGGGATCATGCAGCGAGGAGCACCGCACACACCATGATTCGAATTGCCATCGTCGACGACCACGCCATGGTTCGCGCCGGCCTGCGCCAGTTTTTCGCCGACCAAAGCGATTTCAGCGTCGTCGCCGAAGCCGCCAACGGCCGCGAAGCGCTGGACATCGTGCGCAAGATCGAGATCGACGTGATGGTGATGGACATTGCCATGCCCGACCAGAGCGGCGTCGATGCGCTGGCCGCCATCAAGGCCCGCGCGCCCGAGCTGCCGGTGCTGATTCTCAGCGGCTATGCCGAAGAGCATTACGCCACCACGCTGCTGCGCCAGGGCGCCAGCGGCTACCTGAACAAGGATTGCGATCCCGAAGACATCGTCAAGGCCATCCGCACCGTCTGCCGCGGCCGCAAGTACATCACCGCGGGCGTGGCCGAGCGGCTGGCCGAGGGCCTGGCCGGTGCGGGTGACCAACTGCCGCACGAGCAATTGTCGGAACGCGAGCTGCAGGTCTTTCTGCGCCTGGCCAAGGGCGAGACCGTGGGCCACATGGCCGAGAGCATGTCGCTGAGCGTGAAGACGATCAGCACCTACCGCACCCGGGTGATGGAGAAAATGCATCTCGCGTCGAACAGCGACCTGACCTACTACGCGCTGAAGAACGGCTTGATTCAGTAGCTCGCCTCAGCTCAGCACGTTGGTGCCGTTGGCCGTGCCTTCACCGGCGGCCAGGAGTGCGCAGTAGGT
>JANOKY010000421.1:0-7682 GCA_031419635.1 Burkholderiales bacterium
CAAGGGCGACGCCGACGGCCACACGCTGTTGATGGCCAACACCGGCACGATGGTCATCAACCCGGCCGTCTACACCAAGCTGCCGTACCAGACCCTGCGCGACTTTGCGCCCATCGCGCGCACGGCGCAGCAGCCGCTGGCGCTGTTGGTGCACCCCGATGTCAAAGCCAACAATGTGGCCGAGCTGATCGCGCTGGCCAAGGCCAGCCCGGGCAAGCTCAACTACGGCTCGGCCGGCAACGGCGGCATCAGCCACCTGGTGCCCGAGATGTTCAAGCAGGCCAGCGGCACCTTCATCGTGCACATCCCGTACCGCGGCAGCGCGCCGGCCTTCACCGACCTGATGGCTGGCCAGGTGCAGTTGATGGCCGAGTCGATCCCGCAGGCGGCGCAGTATGTCAAGGCCGGCAAGCTGCGCGCGCTGGCCGTCACCAGCCGCGAACGCAACCCGGCGCTGCCCGAGGTGCCGACGATGATCGAGGCCGGCCTCGCGGGCTTCGAGGTGGTGGGCTTTTACGGCGTGCTGGCGCCGGCCGCCACGCCCAAGGTGGTGGTCGACAAACTCTCGGCCGCCTTCAAGGCCACGCTCGACAGCGCCGAGGTGCGCAGCCGCATGGTCGCGCAGGGCGCCGACCCGGCCTTCCTCGGCGCCGACGACTTCGCGAAATTCCTCGCCGCCGAAATGCCGCGCTGGGCCCAGGTCGTCAAGGACTCGGGCACGCGGCTGGATTGACGCAAATGCCCACCGACGCACAAGCGGTTCTCGACTTCTGGTTCGGTGCGGCCGACGACCCCGGCCACACGCAGACGCGGCCGCAATGGTTTGCCAAGGACGCGGCCTTCGACGCGCAGATCGCGCAGCGCTTCGGCGCGCTGATCGAACGCGCCCTGGTGGGCGGCATCGACGCCTGGATCGCGCCGCCGCCGCCGCCGTCGCCGCTCGCGCCGCTGCCAGCGCTGGCCCGCGTGATCGTGCTCGACCAGTTCACGCGCAACGCCTTTCGCGGCCAGGCGCGCGCCTTTGCTGGCGACGCGATGGCGCTGCAGACCGCCCGCGCGCTGGTCGCGTCGGGCCTGGACCGCACGCTGTCGGGCGTGCAGCGCCAGTTCGCCTACCTGCCGTTCGAGCATGCCGAAGACCTGGCGCACCAGCGCACTGCCGTGCAGTTGTACGAGCAGCTCGGCCGCGACGAGCCGGCGCTGGCAATGCTGACGCGGTGGGCACTGCGCCACCATGACATCGTGGCCCGCTTCGGCCGCTTTCCGCACCGCAACGCCTTGCTCGGCCGCGCGTCGAGCGCCGAAGAAATTGAGTTTCTGAAGTTGCCCGGCTCGGCGTTCTAGCCCGCGGCGGCAACGCTTCTCACTGGCGCCGGTCGCGCTGCGTGTCTTCCTGCTCGCGCATCCTCACGCACTCGGGGTGGTTGTGCAGCGCAGCCTGCTCGCACTCGCGCTTGACGCAGATCAGCATCGACAGGAAGTTGCGGTCGCCGCAGCGCGCACGCGGGCCGGCGGCAACGGTGGCCGCTGCTGCTGTCGCTTGCAGTGGGGTGGCTTCGGCGGGCGGCCGCGGCCGGGGCAGCGGCAGCGGCAGCGGGGCTGCCGCTTCGGCCGGGCGCGGCACCGGCACGCTGGCCGCCACCGGCCCGCGCGCAGGCGCATTGCGCGCCGGCAGGATCGACAGGATCGTTTCCGACGCCGCCGCGTCGGCCGGCAGCGGGATCGCCGACGGCAAGGCCATGGCGGCGCTGGCCTGCGGCGCAGGCGGCACGGATGCGGGTGCGGCCAGCGTCGGCAGTGCCGCCGCCGGGCCGGGCGATGAGCGCATCGCGAACCACCACCACGCCACCAGGTTGAACAGCAGCAGGGCACCGAGCAGCCACAGCATCATCGGCGAGCGCCGCTGAGCGCCGGCCGTGGTGGTTGGCGGTGCGGCCGACAGGGAAGCCGCCGCAGCCTCCGGCGGCGGCGTGACCGGCGGCGTGACCGGCGGCACTGCAGGCGGCTGTTGCAGCACCGTGCGCGCGGCGGCGTTGTCGGCTGCCGCCGCGGCAGCGGCGGCGTCATCGTCGCCGACGCTGAGATCGATGTCGGTGCGCGGCGGCGCGGGCGGTGGGAATGACGAGCGTGACGATGACGGCACCGCGCCGTCGCGCGTGGCCACGCCGGGCACCGTCTTGTCGGCAGCCACGCGGCCGGGCAGCGTGATGCGGCCTTCGAGTACGTCGCGCAGCATGTGCACGCTCTGCGGCCGCTCGGGCGGCTTCAAGGCCAGCATCCAGTCGATCGCGGCCAGCAGCCCGGGCGAACAATCACGCGCGCCGGCCACGGCCAGGCGCGGCTGGTCGTCGTGCAGCGCGCGCGACGCGGCGGCCATCGGCGTTTCGCCGGTGATAAAGAAGTACATCGTGCCGCCCAGCGCATACAGGTCGGTCCAGGGCCCCTGGCGCATCGCGTTGCCGTCGGCGTACTGCTCGAGCGGCGCGTAATGCGGCTTCATGATCGAAGTCAGCATCTGCGTGCGGTCGCCGAGCACGCGCCGCGCGGCGCCGAAATCCAGCAGCACCGGCAGGCCATCGTCGCCGAGCAGGATGTTGTCGGGCGCGATGTCGCGGTGGTAGACGCCCTCGCGGTGCAGCGTCTCCAGCGCCGACAGCAAGGCATCGAGTACGCGCCGGCAGGCCGCCTCGCCGGGCGGCACGACCATGCCCTGGCGCACCTGGCGCAGCGTGCGGCCGGCGTAGTGCGGCATCACCATGTAGGCGGTGCCGTTGTCTTCCCAGAAGCGGTAGACCTTGACCAGCGACGGGTGGTCAAAGCGCGCCAGCAGCCGCGACTCGTTGATGAACGAGCGCAGGCCCAGCGCATAGGTGTCGGCGCCCGAACTCGAGCGCACCGACACCTGCAAGCCGGTGCCGCGCCCAGCCAGCGTGCCGGGCATGTATTCCTTCAGCGCCACCTCGCGTTCGAGGGCGTGGTCCCAGGCCAGGTAGACGATGCCGAAGCCACCGCTGCCGAGCATGCGCCGGACTTCGAATTCGGCCACCCGCGTGCCGGCCGGCAAGGCCTCGGGGGCATCGGCAGACAACAGCGGCGGCACGGCCTCGGACATGGCGGCAAGCTTAACTTGGCAGGCGCCGCGGCCTACGTGCATGCCGGGCCATGCTGCGGCATACAACACGCCCGGGGCCTGGCAGGCTCCTAGAATCACCGCAGCCTGACCGGAGTGCATTGCATGAACCCCTTGCGTCGTTCGATCCTGCTGGCCGCACCCCTGGCCGCGATGGCCTCGCGCGTGCTGGCGCAGGCCGCGCCCGCCGGCCCGGTGGTGTTGACCGTCAGCACCCCGCAGACCCGAACCGACTTCGACATGGCCCGGCTCGAGCGCCTGCCCCAGCGCAGCATCAGCACCGAAACACCGTGGTACAGCGCGGCGCGCACTTTCAGTGGCCCGCTGCTGCGCGAGGTTCTGGCCGCGGCCAACGCCACAGGCAGCAGCGCGCGGCTGGTGGCGCTGAACGACTACCGCGTCGAGATGCCGGTGACTGATGCCCAGGGCTACGACGTGATCCTGGCCCGCCTGCTCGACGGCAAGCCGATGAGCGTGCGCGAAAAGGGCCCGCTGTTCGTGATGTACCCGTTCGACAGCCAGCCGCAGTTGCGCAACGCGGTGTATTTCAGCCGCTGCATCTGGCAGCTCCGCTCGATCGAGGTGGCATGAGCCGCCGGGCCGCTCCCAAGGCGAATACCACAGCGCGTAGCGCAGAGGTTGCCTGATGAGCCTGCCCAGCCCGCCGGTGCGCGTGGGCCTGCCGCACCAGCGTGCGCTGCTGGTCGCGACGATCGTGCTGCTGGCCTTGGCGCTGGCGGCGGCCGCGTGGGTCCAGTGGCGCCAATACCGTCTGCTCGACGCCAGCGCGCAGTACCAGGACGACTACCTGCAAGTCAGCCTGCACGAGTTGCAAGCTGAGTACCTGCGCCTGCGCGCCGCGCTCAACACCGCCCAGGGCGACGACCTGCGCAGCCGCGAGTCGCTGCAACTGCGCTATGACGTCTTCGTCAGCCGCGTGGACCTGCTGGCCAGCCCGCGCGCCACGCGCGTGATGCCGGGGCAGCGCGAGTTCGAGCAGGCCGCCGCACGCACGCGGGCCTTCGTCGCCCGCGCCGACCGTGTGCTCGGGCCGACGCCGAGCGAGCCCATGACGAGCCAGGCCTTGCAGGCCCTGAACACCGAGCTGGCCACGCTGGATGCACCGATCCACAGCCTGGCGCTGGAGGCCACGCACCTGGTCTCGGCCCAGGTGGCACTGCGCCACGCCGCGATCAGCGACTACAACCGCGTCGGCATCGCACTGACCCTGCTGCTCACGCTGGCCAGCTTCGGCTTCGCCCTGCTGGCGCTGGGCCAACTGCGCCGGCAGGGCGAGCGCCGCCGCTCGCTCGAACGCCTGACCAGCGACCTGCGCCTGGCCCAGCACGAGGCTGAAGCCGCCAGCCGTGCCAAGAGCGTGTTCCTGGCCAACATGAGCCACGAAATCCGCACCCCGTTCCAGGGCTTGCTGGGCATGCTCGAGTTGCTCGACAGCGCGCCGCTGGCCGCATCGCAACATGCGCAACTGCGTACCGCTCGCGAATCGGCGCAGCACCTGCTGGAGATCCTCAACGACCTGCTCGACGTGTCGCGGCTCGAGGCCGGTACGCTGAGCGTCGGCAGCGAGCCGGTCGAGCTGCGCCGGCTGGTGGCCGACGCCGCACGCCTGATGCAGGACCAGGCCGGCGCCAAGGGCCTGGCGCTGCAGGTGCATGTCGACG
The DNA here is from genome assembly GCA_031419635.1 of Burkholderiales bacterium. Taxonomy (GTDB): domain Bacteria; phylum Pseudomonadota; class Gammaproteobacteria; order Burkholderiales; family Burkholderiaceae_C; genus CADEEN01. Next base: position 4,813 of record JANOKY010000421.1, read on the forward strand.
CGGCCGTGCCCGAGCGCGTGCTGCAGGACGCCACGCGCATGCGCCAGGTGCTCTACAACCTGCTCAGCAACGCCATCAAGTTCACCGACCATGGCAGCGTGCGGCTCGAAGTGCAGCGCAGCCAGGCCCAGGGCAAGGACGAACTGGTGTTTGCGGTCATCGACAGCGGCATCGGCATCGACGAGGCCACCCGCGGCCGGCTGTTCCAGCGCTTCTCGCGAGGCGACGATTCGCGCTCGCGGCGCCACGGCGGCACCGGCCTGGGCCTGGAAATCTCGCGCAACCTGGCGCGCCTGATGGGCGGCGACCTGACGGTGCAAAGCACACCCGGCCGCGGCAGCCACTTCGAGCTGCACCTGCCGCTGCGCTTGCCCGAAGGCGCGGCCCCGGCGCCCGCGGCAGCGCGCGCCGAGCCCGCCGCCGCGCCGGCCCGCGCGTTGCGCGTGCTGGCGGCCGAAGACAACGCCGTCAACCGCGAAGTGCTGGCGGCGATGATCGAGATCGACGGCCACCAGGTCACCTTCGCCGAAAACGGCCTGCAGGCGGTGCAAGCGATGCATGCCATGAGCACGCCGCCCTTCGACCTGGTGCTGATGGACCTGCACATGCCCGAGCTCGACGGCATCGGTGCCACGCGCGCGATCCGCGCCCTCGGCGGGCCCGCCGCCCGGGTGCCGATCGTGGCCCTCACCGCCGATGCCTTCTCCGAAACGCGGGCGCGCTGCCTCGACGCCGGCATGAACGACTTCCTGACCAAGCCGGTCGGCCTGGCCGAGCTGACGCAACTGCTGGCGCGCTACAGCCTGGCTGCCTGAGCCGCAGCGTCTCGAGCGAAGCCCCTCAAGTTCGCCGCTGCGCCACCGATACAGCTCCCTTGGCGCGCCCTGCTGGCGGCGGCCGGTGGGCTGAAAGGGGCGTGAAAAGGCAACGATTTGCCGCCCGGGCTACAGCCGCCGCTCAAGTCGCCGCAAGCGCGGGCCGATAAGCCAACCAACGGCGAGGGAATTTCCAAACCGTGGTCCGGACAGCCGGCCGAGCGGGTGAACGAAAACACCCATCGACAGGCGTCGGGCGACGTTCGGGGAAAGACCGCCCCGAACAAACAAAAACGTCCGGCGCTGTTGCCGGCGGTCCTTCAACCTCTAGGAGCACTTCAAATGTCGATGAGCATCAACACCAACGTCATATCGCTGAACGCCCAGCGCAACCTGTCGACCTCGCAGAGCGCGCTGGCCACCTCGATGCAGCGGCTGTCTTCGGGCTTGCGCGTCAACTCGGCCAAGGACGACGCCGCCGGCCTGGCCATCGCCGAGCGCATGAGCGCCCAGGTGCGCGGCTCCAACGTCGCCATGCGCAATGCCCACGACGGCATCTCCCTGTTCCAGACCGCTGAAGGCGCGATGGCCAAGATCGGCGACAGCCTGCAGCGCATCCGCGAACTGGCAGTGCAAAGGCCAACGGCGCGATCTCGAACGCCGACCGCACCAACCTGAACGCCGAATCGACCCAGCTCGTCGCGGAAATCAAGCGCGTTGCCGACGGCGCCAAGTTCAACGGCATCAACCTGCTCGACGGCAGCCTGACTTCGGCCAACTTCCAGGTCGGCGCCGATGCCAGCGACGTGATCACCACCGCCGTCAGCTTCAACATGACGGCGCTGGCCGGCTATGCCGCCGCCGACCTCAGCACCCAGACCGGCGCGACCGCGGTGCTGACCGCGACCGACACCGACCTGAACACGCTGAACACCGCGCGTGCCGACGCCGGCGCGCTGCAAGGCCGCTTCGAAGCGGTGGTCGGCCAGCTGCAGGTCTACGCCGAAAACACCTCGGCCGCCCGCGGCCGGATCATGGACGCCGACTTCGCGACCGAGACCGCCTCGCTGTCGCGCGCCCAGATCCTGCAGCAGGCCGGCACCGCGATGGTCGCGCAGGCCAACCAGCTGCCGAACTCGGTGATGGCGCTGCTGCGCTGATCCGCACTGCGTCTGCGCACCCGCGCAGGCACGAGCCGCCCTTCGGGGCGGCTTTTTTTCGTCCGGATCTGGCCGGTGTTCACCGCGCGTTTCCGGCGATCGACGCCGCGGCCCCGGCTCAAGAATCGCGCCACGGGCCTTCGCTGGACTGGCCTGAAGTCGCCGGCATGTCGCCGGTCGCGATAGGAAACACTCTGGAGCCATCACCATGCCCATGACGATCAACACCAACATCATCTCGATGAACGCGCAGCGCAACCTGTCGACCTCGCAAAGCGCGCTGGCGACCTCGATGCAGCGTTTGTCTTCCGGCCTGCGGGTCAATTCGGCCAAGGACGACGCCGCCGGCCTGGCGATCGCCGAGCGCATGAACGCCCAGGTGCGCGGCTCCAACGTCGCGATGCGCAACGCCAACGACGGCATCTCGATGTTCCAGACCGCCGAAGGCGCGATGGGCAAGATCGGCGACAGCCTGCAGCGCATCCGCGAACTCGCGGTGCAATCGGCCAACGGCGCGATCTCGAACGCCGACCGCACCAACCTGAACGCCGAATCGACCCAGCTCGTCGCGGAAATCAAGCGCGTTGCCGACGGCGCCAAGTTCAACGGCGTCAAGCTGCTCGACGGCAGCCTGACGTCTGCCAACTTCCAGGTCGGCGCCGATGCCGGCGACGTGATCACCACCGCCGTCAGCTTCAACATGACGGCGCTGGCCGGCTATGCCGCCGCCGACCTCAGCACCCAGACCGGCGCGACCGCGGTGCTGACCGCGACCGACACCGATCTCGATCTCGTCAATACCGCGCGCGCCGATGCCGGTGCGTTGCAGGGCCGCTTCGAAGCGGTGATCGGCCAGCTGCAGACCTACTCCGAAAACACCTCGGCAGCGCGCGGC
>JANOKY010000422.1:0-1770 GCA_031419635.1 Burkholderiales bacterium
GGCAGGGTGTCGATGAAGCTCTGCCGCTGCGCCAGCTTGCTGGCCAGGCGGGCCAGGTTCGGGTGGGGCTTGCGCCAGTCGATTTGCGCGAAGCGGAAGTCGAGGTAGCCGAGGGCGCAGCCGACGGCGATGTCGGCCAGCGAGAGGTGGATGCCGGCGGCGAAAGGCTTGTCGCCCACGCCCTGGGCCATCGCGACGATGGCGGCGTCGACCCGGCTCATCTGGCGATCGACCCAGGCGCCGCTGCGCTGGCCCTCGCTGCGGCCGCTCCAGGTTTGCTCGAGCCGGGCCAGGATGCAGGCATCGACGATGCCGTCGGCCAGCGCTTCCCAGGTGCGCACTTCGGCACGTTCGCGGCCACTGGCGGGGATCAGCCGGCCCACCGGAGACAGGGTGTCGAGGTAATCGACGATGACGCGCGAATCGAACACCGCCTCGCCGCCTTCCATCACCAGGCAGGGCACCTTGCCCAGCGGATTGGCCGCGAGGATCGCGTCGCTGGCCCAGACGTCTTCGAGCACCAACTGGTAGTCGAGCTTTTTTTCCGCCATCACGATGCGCACTTTGCGCACATAGGGGCTGGTGAGCGAGCCGAGCAGTTTCATGGTGGTTTTATTGGTGGTGGACCCTGTGCGGCCGATTCTAAAGTCTGCGGCAATACGTCATTTGGTGCCGAAGATGCGGTCGCCCGCATCCCCCAAGCCGGGGAGGATGTAGCCGTGGTCGTTGAGTTCGCGGTCGATGGCACAGGTGGTGATCGGCACTTCGGGGTGCAGGCTGTGGAAGTGCGCCAGGCCCTCGGGCGCGGCCAGCAGGCAGGCGAAGCGAATCGAGCGTGGCCGCACCGCCTTGAGGCGCGTCACCGCCGCCGCGGCCGAATGGCCGGTGGCCAGCATCGGGTCGAGCACGATCACGTCGCGCTCGTCCATGTGCTCGGGCACCTTGAAGTAATACTCCACCGCGGCCAGCGTCGTCGGGTCGCGGTACAGGCCGATGTGGCCGACGCGCGCGCCGGGCACCACTTCGAGCATGCCGTCGAGCAGGCCGGCACCGGCACGCAGGATGACCACGAACACGGTCTTGCGGCCGTCGATCTTCGTGCCAGTCATTTTCTCCAGCGGGGTCTCGATCTCGACCGGCCGGGTCGGCATGTCGCGCGTCAGCTCATAGGCCATCAGCAGCGCAATCTCGTGCAGCAGGCGGCGAAAGCCGCTGGTGCTGCGGTCCTTCTCGCGCATCAGCGTCAGCTTGTGCTGGATCAGCGGGTGGGTCAGGTGGTGGACGACGCCTGGTGCGGTCATGCCGGCCTTTCGAGATTGCGTTTCGGCGGCGAGGATACGACGAGGCGCCACCTACAATTCCTGCCAGATGAATCTGTCTGCCCTCACCGCTCTCTCGCCGCTGGACGGCCGCTACGCCGCCAAGCTCACGCCGCTGCGCGCGCTGCTGTCGGAATTCGGTTTGATGCACCGCCGCGTGCAGGTCGAGGTGGAATGGTTCATCGCCTTGTCCGACGCCGGTTTCACCGAGTTCGCGCCCTTGTCGGAAGCCGCGCGCGGCCTGCTGCGCGGCTTCGTGCTGCGCTTCTCGGAAGCCGATGCGCAGGCCATCAAGGACATCGAGAAAACCACCAACCACGACGTCAAAGCGGTCGAGTACTGGCTCAAATCGCGTTTCGACAGCCACGCCGAGCTGCGCGCTTCGGCTGAGTTCGTGCACTTCGCCTGCACCAGCGAAGACATCAACAACACCAGCCACGCGCTGATGTTG
>JANOKY010000423.1:0-7886 GCA_031419635.1 Burkholderiales bacterium
GGCAAGTCGACCCTTTTCAACGCCCTGACCAAGGCCGGCATCGCGGCCGAAAACTACCCCTTCTGCACCATCGAGCCGAATGTCGGCGTGGTCGAGTTGCCCGACCGGCGGCTGGCGCAATTGGCGGCGATCGTCGAACCCGAGCGCGTGGTGCCGGCGATCGTCGAGTTCGTCGACATCGCCGGCCTGGTGGCGGGCGCCAGCAAGGGCGAAGGGCTGGGCAACCAGTTCCTTTCGCACATCCGCGAGACGGATGCCACCGTCAATGTGGTGCGCTGTTTCGACGACGACAACGTGATCCACGTCGCCGGCAAGGTCGACCCGGTGGCCGACATCGAAGTCATCCAGACCGAGCTCTGCCTGGCCGACCTGGCCACCGTCGAGAAGAGCCTGGTGCGCTACACCAAGGCCGCCAAGGCCGGCGGCGACAAGGAAGCCCAGCGCCTGGTCGATGTGCTGAAGAAATGCGAGGCCGCGCTCGACGACGCCCGGCCGGTGCGCAGCATCGCCTTCAGCAAGGAAGAGCGGGTGGTGCTGAAGACCCTGTGCCTGATCACCGCCAAGCCGGCGATGTTCGTCGCCAACGTCGCCGAAGACGGCTTCGAGAACAACGCCTATCTGGATCGGCTGCGCGAAGTCGCCGCCAAGCAGAATGCGCCGGTGGTGGCGATCTGCGCCAAGACCGAGGCCGAACTGGCCGACATGGGCGACGAAGACCGCACGATGTTCCTGGCCGAGATGGGCCAGACCGAACCCGGCCTGGCGCGGCTGATTCGCGCGGCCTTCAAGCTGCTCGGCCTGCAAACCTACTTCACCGCCGGCGTGAAGGAAGTGCGGGCCTGGACCATCCACACCGGCGACACCGCACCGCAGGCAGCCGGCGTGATCCACACCGATTTCGAGAAGGGCTTCATCCGCGCCCAGACCATCGCCTTCGACGACTTCATCGCCCACAAAGGCGAGCAAGGCGCCAAGGACCACGGCAAGATGCGCGCCGAGGGCAAGGAGTACGTGGTCAAGGATGGGGATGTGTTGAATTTCCTGTTCAGCAGTTGACCGCACTGTTCTCGCCGTTCTAATCGCGCATGGCCTTCTCCAGCGCCCGCCTGTTCGCTTCGCCGCGCCCGTGGCAGGCCTTCGCGATCACGCTGGCGGCGTACCTGGTGGCCGCACGGCTGGCCTTGCTGCTGACGATTCCGCCCAGCGTGGCCTCGCCGCTGTTCCCGGCCGCCGGGATCGCGCTGGTGGCCGTGCTTGTGTGGGGCCGTGGCATGTGGGCGGCGGTGCTGCTCGGCTCGGTCGGCGCCAACCTGTGGCATGCGGCGTCGATCGGCGAGGTCAGCCCGCTCGACCTGGCTGTGGCCGGCGGCATCGGCTTGGGCGCCGCACTGCAGGCCGGTGTCGGCGCGACGCTGATCAAGCGCTACGTCGGCGAGCCGCTGACGCTGGCCGAGCCGGCGCAGTTGTTGCGCTTCTTCGCACTCGGTGCGCCGCTGGCCTGCGTCATCAGCGCCAGTGTCGGCCTGGCGGTTTTGGCCAGCGCCGGCCAGATCAGCGCTGCGCAGGCGCTGCCGCATTGGGCGGCGTGGTGGGCCGGTGACACCCTGGGTGTGTTGATTTTTGCGCCGCTGGTGCTCAGCCTGATCGGCCGGCCGGCCGAGGAGTGGGCGCCGCGGCGTGGGTCGGTGGCACTGCCGCTGCTGCTGGTCACGCTGTTGATGGGCCTGGGCGTGCGCGAAGTGATCCGGCTCGACGCCGCGCGCCAGCGCCATGCCTTCGAGCGCGAGGCCGACAGCGCGGCCCACGCGGTGCAGGCGCGGTTGATGCAGCCGCTGCAGGCGCTTGAAGCGATGCGCGGGCTGGTCAGCGAAACCACGCTCGACCGCCGGGCATTCGCCCGTGCCAGCGCGCCGTGGTTGATCGACGGCGGTGGCTTGCGCGCGCTCGGCTGGAACGAGCGCGTGGCCCGCGCCGACGTGGCGGCCTTCGAGGCCAGAGAGCAGGCCAGCGGCGCGGCTGGCTTTCACGTCTTCGACCGCCGCGATGCCGGCGTTGCCGAGGTCGGCGACGGCGACGCGCAAGTCATCCGCTACATCGAGCCGCTGGCCGAAAACGCGGCCGCGCTCGGCGTCAATGTGCAGTCGATCGCGATCACGCGCGTGGCCATCGCACAGGCCGCGCGCAGCGGCGTGCCGGTGGCCAGTGCCGGCTTCAAGCTGATACAAGGCGGCACCGGCGTCGTGCTGTACCAAGCCGTCTACCGCGGCCAGCCCGGCACCGCGGCCGAGCGCGTGCCGGCCCAGCGCGGCTTCGTCTTCGCCACCTTGCGGCCCGACGAGGTGCTGCGCGCGGCCTCGGCCATGCTGTCGTCATCGCTGCGCCTGTGCCTGCTCGACAACGATGCACCACCCGCCACCCGCGTGCTGGCCGGCCCGCCCGATTGCGAGCACCTGAAGCCGTTCACGCCGCTGCATGTGCTGCCGGTAGCGATGGCCGGCCGGCAGTGGGATTTGCGCGTGTACGCGTCCGCACCACTGGCCACCAGTGCCGGCAGCACCTGGCCGTTCGCGCTGGTCGGGTTGCTGGCAGCGGCGATGCTCGGCGCGCTGCTGCTGATCGTCACCGGCCGCGCCCGGCGCATCGAGGCCGCGGTGCTGCAGCGCACCGCCGAGCTCGAGCAGCGCAGCGCCGAGCTGCAGGCCGAAGTGGCCGAGCGCCAGCGCACCACCGCCGCGCTGCGCGACAGCCAGCAACGGCTGCGCAACATCCTCGACCACACCCCGATCGGGGTGGCCTACACCGACACCGAAGGCCGCATCCGCGAGGCCAACCCGAAGCTGCGCGAAATGCTCGGCGTGCTCGGCAGGCGCCTGGCCGCCAGCCACATCGCCGACCTGCTGCACCCCGACGACCGCCAGGCCGAGACCGATGCGCGCGCTCGCCTGCTGGCCGGCGAGGTGCCGATGGCGCGCTGGCACCTGCGCTGCCTGGCCACCGACGGCCGCATGCTGTGGGCCCAGGTGGGCGTGAGCGTGTTGCGCGACGTGCAGGGCCAGGCCAAGCGCATGGTCTGGGTCTTCGAGGACATCACCGAGCACCTGGCGCTGGAAGAAGCCCAGCGCGCGCGGCGCGGCGCCGAAGCCGCCAACAAGGCCAAGAGCGAGTTCCTGTCGCGCATGAGCCATGAGCTGCGCACGCCGCTCAACGCCATGCTCGGCTTCACCCAACTGCTCGAGCTCGACCGCCGCCAGCCGCTGGCGCCGCACCAACTGGAATGGACCGGGCAGGTGCGCCAGGCCGGCTGGCACCTGCTGCACATGATCAACGACACGCTGGATCTGGCGCGCATCGAATCCGGCCACATCGAGCTCGAGCCGCGCGCGCTGGACCTGGCCGAGCTGGTGGCCAGCGCCACCGCGCTGCTGGCGCACAACGCCGAAAAACGCGGGGTGCAGATCGAGGTGCGGCTGTTCGAGCAGGCGCGCGCCGTGCTGGGCGACCACACCCGCGTCAAGCAGATTCTGACCAACCTGCTGTCCAACGCCATCAAGTACAACGTCGACCAGGGCCATGTGCTCATCGCCAGCTACACCACGGCCGCCGGCAGGGTGGCGCTGGAAGTCAGCGACACCGGCCCGGGCATGAACGCCGGCCAACTGGCGCAGTTGTTCCAGCCCTTCAACCGCCTCGGCCGCGACGCCGGGCCAATCGAAGGCACCGGCATCGGCCTGGTGATCAGCCTGCGCCTGGCCGAACTGATGGGCGGTACGCTGCGCGCCCAGAGCAACCCGGGCAGCGGCTCGACCTTCATCCTCGAGCTGCCGGCCAGCGTCACGGCGCCGCTGCCGCGGCCGATAGACGGCCACGCCGACGTGCCCGACGCCAGCTACCGCCAGCGGGTGGTGCATTACGTCGAAGACAACGAGACCAATGCCGAGGTCATGCGCGGCATCATGGCGTTGCGGCCGCAGGTCAAGCTGGAGATTTCCATGCTCGGCCTGGACGGCCTGTCGGCAATCCGCCAGCAGCGGCCGAGCCTGATCCTGCTCGACATGCACCTGCCCGACATCGACGGCCTGGAGCTGCTGCGCCACCTGCAGGCCGACCCCGACACCGCCGACATCCCGGTGATCGTGGTCTCGGCCGACGCCACCGAGGCCCGCATTGCCGAGGCGATGGCGGCCGGCGCCACGCATTACCTGACCAAGCCGGTCAACGTGCCGCAATTCCTGGCCGCGCTCGACGAAATGCTCGAACAGCTCGATACAATGTTTGGATAAGTTTGCGCACGCTATCTCAACACCTGCTTATAAATCGACAGACATTGACGCTGAACGGTGCGTGAAGCCGTCGTCAGCACTCTCGCGACGAGAGTGCTAATATCTTGGAACCCCGGCCCACCCGGCCTCTCCAAGACGCCATGACCACTGCTGCCGCCTCCACCGATCTGACCCTGCGCAACCCCTGGGCGCTGGTACCGCCGATCGGCAACATCGACGCCTACATCTCGGCCGTGCACCGCATTCCTTTGCTGACGCCGCAGGAAGAGGCCGATTTCGCCCGCCGCCTGCGCGACAGCGGCGACCTCGAAGCCGCGGGCCGCATGGTGCTGTCGCACCTGCGCCTGGTGGTCTCGGTGTCGCGCCAGTACCTGGGCTACGGCCTACCGCAGGGCGACCTGATCCAGGAAGGCAATGTCGGTCTGATGAAGGCCGTCAAACGCTTCGACCCCGACCAGGGCGTGCGCCTGGTGAGCTATGCGCTGCACTGGATCCGCGCCGAAATCCACGAGTACGTGCTGAAGAACTGGCGCATGGTCAAGGTGGCCACCACCAAGGCCCAGCGCAAGCTGTTCTTCAACCTGCGCTCGATGAAGCAGAGCCTCAAGGCCGACGCCGCCGATGGCGACACCCACCGCGGCACGCTGAGCCCGAGCGAGGTCGACAGCGTCGCGCGCAAGCTCAACGTCAAGCGCGAAGAAGTGCTCGAGATGGAAACGCGGATGTCGGGCGGCGACGTGCCGCTGGAGCCGCAGACCAATGACGACGGCGAAGAGAGCTACGCCCCGATCGCCTACCTCGCCGACGAGGCCAGCGAGCCCACCCGCGTGCTCGAAGCCCGCAGCCGCGACGAACTGGCCGGCGACGGCATCAGCCGCGCCCTGGACGTGCTCGACGCACGCAGCCGGCGCATCGTCGAAGAGCGCTGGCTCAAGGTCAACGACGACAGCTCGGGCGGCATGACCCTGCACGAGCTGGCGTCCGAATACGGCGTCAGCGCCGAGCGCATCCGCCAGATCGAAGTGGCGGCGATGAAGAAGATGCGCGGCGCGCTCGAAACAAAGCACTGAGCGCCAGACACCCGCCATCAACGGCGGCCGCGGGCCGCCGTTTTGCCGACGGGGTCTATGCGCCGGCCAGCAGCAGCTTGATGTCGCCGGCCATCGCCTCGACCCCGCCGCCCTGGCGGATGAACAGCCGCACGCGGCCCTGCGGGTCGAAGATGAACGAGCCCGCGGTGTGGTCCATGGTGTAGCTGCCGGCGCTCTTGCCCGGCACCTTGGCGAAGAAGACCTTGAACTCCTTGGCCGCTGCCTGGGTTTGTTCGAGCGTGCCGCGCAGGGCCACGGTGTCGCGGCTGAAATTGGCCACGTAGGCGGCCAGCACCTCGGGGGTGTCGCGCTCGGGGTCGACGCTGACGAAGACGGTCTGCACTTTGTCGCCGTCGGCACCGAGCGTTTTCTTGACCTCGGCGATCTCGGCCAGCGTGGTCGGGCAGACATCGGGGCACTGCGTGTAGCCGAAGAAAACCACCACCACCTTGCCCTTGAAGTCGGCCAGCGTGCGCGGCTTGCCGCTGGCATCCGTCAATGCCAGTTCACGCGCGTAAGTGGCGCCGGTGATGTCGATGGCCTTGAAGGCCGGCTTCTCGGCGCTGCAGGCGGCGAGCAAGGCCAACGCATTGAGCAGCGCCATGCGACGGGTGATGAGCATCATCGGGCGAAGATCCAGGGTGAGAGGTAGTGGTCGAGCAGCAGCGCCGCAAACAGCAGCGACAGGTGCCAGATCGAGAAGCGAAACGTCTTGCGCGCCAGCGCTTCGCTGTAGTGGCGCCTGAGCTGCACGGCCAGGGCAATGAACCAGGCGCCAAGGACCAGCGCGGCGGCCAGGTAGACCGGCCCGCTCATGCCGTGCACATAGGGCAGCAACGTGGCCGCGAAGAGCACGACGGTGTAGAGCAGGATCTGCAGCCGCGTGTAGGCGTTGCCATGGGTCACCGGCAGCATCGGCAGGCCGGCGCGGGCGTATTCCTGGCTGCGGTACAGCGCCAGGGCCCAGAAGTGCGGCGGTGTCCAGAGAAAGATGATCAGCACCAGCAGCCAGGCCTCGGCACCGACCTCGCCGCGCATCGCCGCCCAGCCCAGCAGCGGCGGCATCGCCCCCGAGGCGCCGCCGATGACGATGTTCTGCGGCGTCGCCGGCTTCAACACCAACGTGTAGATGACCGCGTAGCCGACGAAGGTGGCCAGCGTCAGCCACATCGTCAGCGGGTTGACCCAGAGCCACAGCAGCGCGCCACCCGCGCCGCACAGCAGCATTGAAAAGAGCAGCGTCTGGGCGTTGCCGAGTTCGCCCTTGGCGGTGCCGCGCCAGGCAGTGCGCGCCATCTTTGCGTCGATGCGCTGCTCGACCAGGCAGTTGAATGCGGCGGCCGCAGCGGCCACTAACCAGATGCCCGCGGCTGCCGGCAGCAGCACGCGCCAATCGGGCCAGGCCGGCTCGGCCAGCAGCATGCCGATGACGGCGCAGAAGACGATCAACTGCACCACGCGCGGCTTGGTCAAGGCATAGAACTGGCGCGCGCGCGAGGCCCTGGACAGCGGCGCAGCGGTGTGGCGTGAAGCGGCGGGTGTGGGCGAAGTCGACATCGTGCGCGGGCCGGCGATTCTCTTACACGCCCAGCGGCCGCAGCGCGCGCGGCGCAGGCTGCACGGCGCTGCCCGCGCGCAGGTGCACGCGGGCCAGCAGCGCGGCCAGCAGGGTCACCAGCACAGCGGCGCCGCCGGTGTGCGCCACGGCGGCCAGCAGCGGCCAATCGAGCACCGCGTTGGACAGGCCGGTGGCCAACTGCCACAGCGCGATCAGCAGCAGGCCCTGGCCAAAGCGACGCAGCATCGCGTCGCCGCTGGCGTGCAGCCGCCAAGCCAGCCAGCCCATCGCCACGAACACGACGAACGCCATGAGGCGGTGCACGACATGGATCGCAGTCAGCGCCGCGAACGGCAGGTAGGCGCCGGTAGCGGTCACGCCCAGTTCGCGGCGCAGCGTGAAAGCGTGGACGAAATCCATCGTCGGCCACCACTGCCCCTGGCAGGCCGGGAAGTCGCGGCAGGCCAGCACCGCGTAATTGGTGCTGACCCAGCCGCCGAGGGCGATTTGCACCAGCGCCAGCAGGGCCACGAGCCACACACCAGCCACCAAGCCGCGCGGCAGGCGCTGCGGGCGCGGCGCAAAGGCCTGGTCCTGCACCACCAACAACGCCAGCAACCCGAGCCCACCGATCAGGTGCAGGGTGACGATGGCCGGGTACAGCTTCATCGTCACCGTCAGTGCGCCGAAGGCGCCTTGCGCGATGACCCAGGCCAGCGTCAGCGTCGCCCACCACGGCGACGGCGCCATGCGCATGCGATGCCGGCGCAGCCACCAGCTCATCGCGGCCATCACCGTGATCAGCACGCCGACGGCCGCGGCGAGGTAGCGATGCACCATCTCGACCCAGGCCTTGCCGTGCGTCACCGGGCCACTCGGCTGCGCAGTCTGCGCGGCGTGGATTTCTTCGCGGGCACCGAGCGGGCTGGCACTGCCATAGCAGCCCGGCCAATCGGG
>JANOKY010000424.1:0-6909 GCA_031419635.1 Burkholderiales bacterium
CCGCCCCAGCCGCAGCCGGCGTAGAGGAAATGGCTGCCGATGCGCGGGTCGCTGCCGATGCCCAGCCGCACCTGCTCGATGTCGGCGCCGCTGTGCTCGGCCAGGGCCGCAACCTCGTTCATGAAGCTGATGCGCAGCGCGAGCATCGCGTTGGCGGCGTACTTGGCGAGCTCGGCGCTCCTCACATCCATCACCAGCAGACGGTCGCGGTTGCGCAGGAAGGGCGCGTACAGCGCACGCAGCAGCAGCGTGGCGTGCTCGTCGTCGGAGCCGACGATCACGCGGTCGGGCCGCATGAAGTCCTCGATCGCCGCGCCTTCCTTCAGGAACTCGGGGTTCGAGACGACCGAGAACGGCACGATGACGCCGCGCTCGCGCAGCGCCGCAGCGATTCGCGCGCGCACGCGCTCGGCCGTGCCCACCGGCACCGTGCTCTTGTTCACCACTACCTTGCAGTCGTGCATGTGGCGGCCGATCGCAGTCGCCGCCGCAAGTACATGGGCGAGGTCGGCCGAGCCGTCCTCGGCCGCTGGCGTGCCCACGGCAATGAAGATGATCGTGCCATGCTCGATCGCGTCGGCGGCGTCGGTCGTGAAGCGCAGTCGACCGGCAGCGCAGTTGCGCGCGACGACGGCGTCCAGCCCCGGCTCGTGGATCGGTACCTCGCCGCGGCCGAGCGCGGCCACGCGTTTCGCGTCCACGTCGAGGCCGACGACGCTGTTGCCCATTTCCGCCAGGCAGGCGGCGGTGACGAGGCCGACGTAGCCGGCACCGATGACGCAGACCTTCATTGCACAACCCTTCGCGAGCGCAGGGCGCGAATGCCCCTTGCATGCACATGCTCGGGTCGCGCGATGACGCGGGTGTGTACGGGCCGAGTCAGTTGCGTGAACCTCAGGTTCCGATTACGCCGCGGTTGCTCCGGGTCATTGCGCCCACGGTCGTCTCGCGGGGATGCTGGACCGACGCCCCGTGGTGACGCTTGGGCCGCGCGCCTCCAGGCAATCTCGCCAGCGCACTCAATTCCGCTCCCAGCAGATTGAACGCCTGCGCTTGCGCCGCGATGCGCCGGTCGCGGATGTACACCCGGCGAATCCGGCTCTCGATCAAGTGATTCAAGCACTCGTCGATCACGTTGCCGCTGACGCCGAGTTCGGCCATCAGCGTCGCGGCCGTGCGCCTCAGGTCGTGCGCGGTCCATCGTCCGCCGCTCAACGCCAGCGCCGTGGTGTGGCGCGTGCGATTCGGCAGGCGGCGCTCCGGCTCGCGCTGCCGGTCGGCGAACTGCTTGCCGAACGACTTGACGCACGTCGGCGCCGTCCCCGCATGCTTGGGAAACACCCAGGGAATCGCTTCGAGCGTGCCGCCGAGTGCGGTCCTGTGCAGATCGGCCAGGCGCTGCAACTGCTCGATGGCGAACGGGCTGAGGTGGATCGAATGCTCACGCTGGTTCTTCGTTTCCGTCAGGTGCCAGGTGCAGCGTTCGAGGTCCACGATGCCCAACTTCACATCATGCGCCTGAGCGACCGCCGCCAGTTGGTCTGCATGGGTGCTGGTCGCTGCCCAGGTGGCGCCCATCAGCTCGCCAACGCGCACGCCTGTGGCCAGGATCAGCCAGATGCCGACACAGGCTCGCTCGGAGAGGCCGGAAGTCGGAAGGGCGGCGCTCAGGTGCCGCAACTCCTCGCGCGACAGCACCCGGTCGCGTTCGACGGACGCGCCTCCCACGTCCCGCTCGAGCACGGTCTCCAACGGGTTGCGATCGATCAGGTCACGGGCGAGTGCGAAGCGCAGCATCTGCTTGAGGTCGGCAAGCAGCACGTTGGCCGTGCGCAGCTTGCCTTCGGACTTCACCGCGTCGAGCAGTCCGATCCACTCACCGCGCGTCACTTCGGTCACGGCCTTGCTGCCAAGCACCGGGAAGACCCGGCGCTCGAACTGTTCTCGGGTGTACTGCCCGCCGTCGCGCCGACCGGCGCGTTTGCCGTCCGCACGCTGGCGCGGCTGCAGGTCCGTGGCAGCCCAGTGGTCGAAGAGTGTCTTGACGCTCAGTCGTCGTTGCGCCTCGTGTTCGAGCGCGTCGGCACGGGCCTTGGCTTCGCCGATCGCGCGTGCGCGCTGAACCCGCGGATCGACGCCCGTGGAGCGCAGATCCCAAAGGCGCCTCGACTCCGCGCGCGCATCGGCCAGCGTCTTGTGCAGGTAGTCGCCCGCAGGATCGTCTTGAAACAACCGGTGCCACTGCTGCGCGCCGGTGGCCGGGTCGGACAGTCGCAAGTACCAGCGCGCGCTGGCTTCGCGTTTGCGCAAGTACAGGCCGCCGCCGTCGTGCAACGGCCTGGCTTGCGTGGCAGCTTCCGCGTAGCGCTTTACCACGAGCGCGGTCAGGCGATGGAGCTTGGCTGTCCGGGCCACGGCATCCTCCCTTGATCCCTGCCTCACTGTCTGTTCGTGGCGATTGGCAACAGTATTGGCACATCTTCGGCCCGGCGCCATGCACCGGCGCAGGCGGCTGTGGTCGAATAGCTTGTGCCCCGTTCGCCCGACATGACCCCGCCCGCCACGGCCGACGACGACGCCACGCTGGTGGCACGCTGCGTGCGGGGCGAGAGCGCGGCCTGGGCGCTGCTGGTGCAGCGCTACCAGCGCCTGGTGTACGCCATCGTGCGCCGCATCGGCCTGGACGAGCATGGCGCAGCCGACATCTTCCAGACCGTGTTCGCGCGCCTGATCGAGCACCTGCCGCGCCTGACCGAGCCGCAGCGGCTGCAGGCCTGGATCGTCACCACCGCCAAGCGCGAGGCCTTGCTGCAACGCCAGCGCGGCCAGCGCAATGTGTCGATGAGCCGCGCGGACGACGACGGCGCCGACGGCGCCGACTGGGACATCGCCGACGACTCGCCGATCGCCGAGCAGGCCCTGTCCGAGCTGCAGCAGCTCAACCACCTGCGCGGGGCGATGGACCGGCTCGACGAGCGCTGCCGCGAGCTGTTGCTGTTGCTGTTTCGCGAAGAAGACGACAAGCTGTCATACGACGATGTGGCGCGCCGCCTGGGCACCACGGTCGGCAGCATCGGGCCGACGCGTTCGCGCTGCCTGGACAAACTGCGCAAACTCGTCACCTGAGCGTCGCCACCGTGAACCCGTTCCGCTCCCGCCGTGTATTTCCCCGTGGCCCTGCTGCTCTGTTGCGCATCTGACACCCCGAAGCCCCACGCCATGAAGCCGGTTGACCGCCTCAGCGACGACGAATTTGCCGACCTCGTGCAACGCGCCGCCACCCTGCCCGACGCGCCGCCGGCATTGGTCAGGGCCGCCATCGACCTGTGGCCCGCCGCCTTGCAAACCGCGCCACTGAAAGACGCCTCCCAGGCCGCATGGCGCCTGGTCAGCGCCGTGCTCAGCTTCGACAGTTGGGCCGGCCCGCGGCTGGCGCCGGGCATGCGCAGCGCGGCCTCCGACACCCGCCACCTGTTGTTCAATGCGATGGGGCGCGACATCGATCTGCGGATCAGCCCGGCGGCGGGTGGCTTTGCTTTGACTGGCCAGGTGCTCGGGCCCGACGAGTCCGGCAGCATCGAGTTGGCGCCGCAATCGGGTGCCGCCGCGGCCCTGTCCAGCGCCCTGGACGCATTGGGCGAATTCCGCCTCGACGCCGTGCAGGGTGGCACCTACCGCATGACCCTGCGGCTGGGCCGCGACGAGGTGGTGCTGCCGCCGATCGAGGTCGGCCCGCGCTCATGATGCGCTGCAACCCGCCCTGAGCGTGGCGCCCGGCAGCCCTGCCGCCGCCGAACTGGCGCGCCGGATGATCGACCGGGGTGAAGCGGCGCCGAACGAAGGCGATCCGATCACCCGCCTGGACCTGGCCTGGGCCCTGAAAGACCTGTGCTACGCCGCCTGGAGCAGCCAGCCGCAGCGCGCAGCCCAGGCGGCCGACGCCGTGCAGGCGCTGTGCGTCGGCGCGCAAGCCACCGCCCCGCCGCCAGCACACGCGCGCGAAATCGAGGCCCTGGCCGCCTGGACCGCGGGCATCGCCCACCTCACGCGCGGCCTGATGGCCGAGGCCACCCAAAGCCTGGACCATGCCGCCGCGATCTTTCGCGGCCTGGGCCAGACGCCGGCCGCAACACAGACCCAGGTGCCCAAGATCATGGCGCTGTCGATGCTCGGCCGCTACGACGACGCCGCCGCCTGCGCAGAGCAGGCGCAGCGCGAGTTCGTCACCCAGGGCGACGTGCGCGGCGCCGCCAAGGTCAGCCTCAACCTGGGCGCCCTGCTCGAACGGCGCGGCGCCTACGCCCAGGCAGCGCGCCATTCGCGCGAGGCTTCGGTGTTGTTCGCACGCGTCGGGGACCTCGAGGGCTCGGTGCAGGCCGACATCAACATCGCCAAGGCCTTGGCCTCGATGGGCGACTTCGACGAGGCCCTGCGCGTCTATGCGCGCGCCCACATGCGCGCCGGTACCCACGGCTTCCCGGTGCTGCAGGCGCTGGTCGACGAATCCACCGCGCTGCTGCACCTGGCGCGCGGCAACTACCGCGCCGCACTGAATGGCATGGAAGGCGCGCGCCGGCAATACGAGCACCTCGCAATGCCGCAGCACCTGGCGATCGCCGAGCAGCAGCTCGCCGACACCTACCTCGAGTTGCGCCTGCTGCCCGAAGCCCTGACGCTGTACCAGCAGGTGATGGCGCGCTTCCAGGCCCTGGACATGCCCGCCGAACAGGCCTGGACGCTGGCGCAACGCGGGCGCGCGCAGGCTCTGCTGGCGCAGCCGGCCGCGGCCGCGGCGTCGTTCGAGCGCGCTGCTGCCCTCTTCGCCGCCCAAGGCAGCAGCGTCGGCGAGGCCGCGGTGGCGCTGGCCCGCGCCGAGCTGTCGCTGGCCGCGGGAGATGCCGCCCAGGCCCTGGCCTTGGCCAGCCAAGCCGCCGCGGGCTTCGCCGCCGCGGGCCTGGCCGACGAAGACTGCCGCGCCAACGTGACGCAAGCCCATGCCCTGCTGCACGCCGGTGGCGTCGAGGCGGCCCGCGCGCTCTTCGACAGCACGCTGGATCGTGCCCGCGGCCTGCAGTTGTTGAGCGTGCAGGTGCATTGTCTGACCGGCCTGGGCCTGGCGGCGCAGGTGGCGGCTGACCCGGTGGCTGCGCAAGCTGCGTTTGGCACCGCGATCGAACTGTTCGAGGAACAGCGACGGGCGCTGCCCGGCGACGAACTTCGCAGCGCGTTCCTGGCCGACCACCTGCGGCCCTACCAGGAGCTGCTGCGCATGGCGCTACAGGCCTGGTCGCTCGACCCGTCGGCCGCGCGCGCGGCCGACGTGCTGCTGCAACTCGACCGCTTCCGCGCCCGCTCGCTCGGCGAGCGCCTCGCGCAAACCACCGGCCCCGCGGGCGACCCCTCGACCCAGGGCCTGCGCGAGCGCCTGAACTGGCTCTACCGGCGGGTGCAACGCCTTGACGACGACGGCGAGTCTTCCACCGCCCTGTCCGACGAGTTGCGCCGCACCGAGCGCGAACTGCTCGAGCGCGCCCGGCGCGTGCGACTCGCAGACGCTGCCAACCCGCAGCAGCCCAGCGGCGTCGACGACGACTTCAGCGTCGAAGCCTTGCAGGCCTTGCTGGGCGACGATGGCGCGCTGGTCGAGTACGGTGTGCTGGACGGCGAGTTGTTCGCCTGCGTCGTCACCCGTGCCGGCGTGAGCCTGCAGCGCCAGTTGGCGCCCTGGCCCGAGGTGCTCGACGCCCTGCGCGCGGCGCGTTTCCAGATCGACACCCTGCGCCACGGTGCGGCGCCGGTCCAGCGCCACCTGGCCAGCCTCGGCGCCCGCACCACGCAGCGCATGGTGCGTTTGCACGCGCTGGTGTGGGCACCGCTCAACAACGCCTTGGCGGGCTGCCGCCAGGTGCTGGTGGTGCCGCACGCCGAGCTCGGCTGGCTGCCCTTCGCCGCGTTGCACGACGGCACGGGTTTTCTCGCTCAGCGCCTGGAAATGGCCGTGGTGCCGAGCGCTCGGCTGGCCCTGCGCGGGCTGGGCCGGCAAGCGGTTCGGCCACAGCGGGCGCTGGTGCTGGGCGAGTCCAGCCGCCTGCCGCATGCCGCCGCGGAGGCGCGGTTTGTCGCCGGGCTGTTTGCCCAGGGCCGGGCCTTCGTCGGCGAGCAGGCCACGCTGGCCACCCTGCGCAGCGAGGCCGGCAGCGCCGACGTGATCCACCTCGCCTGCCACGCCGAGTTCCGCAGCGACAACCCGATGTTCTCGGCCCTGCACCTGCACGACGGCGCCCTGACCGTCGAGCTGGCCGAGGGCCTGGCCCTGCGGCCCGGCACCGTGGTGCTGAGCGCCTGCGAAACCGGGCTGGCCGAGCATGGCCAGGGTGACGAAATGGTCGGCCTGGTGCGGGCCTTTCTGGTAGCCGGCGCAGCCCGGGTGCTGGCCAGCCTGTGGCCGGTGGACGACGCCGTCACCGCCATTTTCATGGCCAGTTTCTATGCCGGCCTGCGCCGCGGCGATGATCCAGCACGCGCATTGCGCCAGGCGCAGGCCGAGGTGATGCGGGAATACCCGCATCCTTTTTACTGGGGAGCCTTCACTCTTTATGGCGGCTGGTAGGCGTACACACTAGCCGTGCGGGTGGTTTTCGGCACCCGCCGTCGCGGGATTTGCGCCCGGTCAAGCGCGGTGCATGTATCAAGCACTTACGCCCCTGCTCTGTTTTGCCCGTACACCCGCCACTTTGGACAGGTCACTGCCATGTTTTCACTCTCCCGATTCTTCACCGCGCGCACCCTGCGCGGCGCGCTGGCCGTCACGGCCCTGCTGCTGGGCACATCGATCCATGCCAAGGCCGCTGGCGATGCCGAAGTGCCCGGCGAGGTGCTGGTCAAGCTGACCAGTGCGGACGCGCTCGG